>JAYQWI020000430.1:0-6541 GCA_035871815.2 Candidatus Parabeggiatoa communis | reverse complement strand
ATCCCAAAAGGCAATTCAAGCCGGTTTGTTTAATTTCTCTCATTCTCTGCGGCTCTGCGGCTCTGCGTGAGCCGACAGTTTGTTACAAATTATTTGTGTGCATAGAGTAGCCCTGCGGGATAATTTATTTTTTTGATATTCCATAAACTTGATAACTGATAACTGATAACTGATAACTGATAACTGATAACATGACAGAACGCTCATTTTTTCTCAGACGTGTGAATGATCATCTTCAATATCTCAACAATCTCAACAAAACGCTGGCCAATGATCATTGTTTTGATGAACACGAAAATGTTGACTGTTTTAAAGGCAGCGAAGACACAGAATGTAATTTAGGCCGTTGGCTTTATGGCGAAGGTTCCATCGAAATTGGCGCATTAGAGCATTATGAAATAGAAGTGATTTTTCGTAGTCTGTTTGAACCCCATACCCAATTCCACAGCCTCAGCCAAGAAGCAATAGAAAAGAGACGGGCCGGTGATAAAGCAGGGGCACAAGCCTTGATTGCAGAAATCAAGAAAATTTCTAATCTCTTGACCCGTAAAATGCTGGAATTAGAAGAAATTTTGCAAAAATCGGGATTAGTTTAATTCTAAATCAACAAATCTAAAACCAATCTCACGCAAAGGCGCAAAGGCACCAAGTAGAGACGCACGGCCGTGCGTCTCCGACGGCCGTGCGTCTCTACAAATCCAAGCAAGCACGAAAACAGCATATCCTAACACGCTCGTTCGACATGTTTTTGTCGCGGTTGGCAGATCGACAACTGTTCGGATTGAAGTAGAACGATCCGCCACGAAGCAAACGTTTACTTTTAACCTGTTTTTTTGAAATCAGGTGCTCTAATGTCCATTTTTCATACTTTTCTTCTAACCAAGCACTTCCATCCGTCGGTGCGTCATTATAGTTTTCATGCCATAAGTCGGCACACCATTCCCAAACATTCCCGTACATATCGTATAAACCAAAGCCATTAGGGGGAAAACGGTTTACATCGGTTGTTTCTTTACGAAAAAACCCCTTAGGCTCTGATGCGTAGGTATAATCTCCATCGTAATTCGCTAAATGAGTCGTAATCGTTTCGCCAAAATAAAAGGGGGTTGTGGTACCGGCGCGACAAGCATATTCCCATTCGGCCTCACTGGGCAGGCGATAGGCTTGACCGGTTTTGTCAGACAAGCGTTTACAAAAATCGACGGTGTCATGCCATGAAACACATTCGACTGGGCGATTATCGCCTTTAAAATAGGACGGATTATGACCCATCACGGCTTGCCATTGGGCTTGAGTGACGGGATATTTGCCCATCAAAAAGGGTTTCACAGTGACTTCGTGTTGTGGACTTTCATCACGATATCTATTTTTCTCTGTTTCAGGCGATCCCATCATAAACGTACCGCCAGGGATAAATATCATTTCTAGCGCGACTCTATTACCTAAGTTTTCGCTTTGATAGTGGGCGCTTTTTTGTTCACGTTGTGTGATTTCGCCTTTGGCATTGACTATCACGATTTCAAATTCAAATAAATTGTGGTTTAGCATAATTGGTATCAGTGAAGCATCATTTAAACTAAAGTTTATTCAAAGATTTCTCTCATTAAAAATCGGATACCTAATATTTCATCAATGACTTCAGGTATGGTGTCTAATGCAAAAGTTTTATATCGCAAATGGTGCGAAGGTTGTGAATAGACGGTTATGATTTTTTGATCGGGGTTAACCAACCAACCGGTTTTAACACCCAGTTCAAAATAAGCTTTGGTTTTTCTGACCAAATAATCAATAGATTGCCGTGGTGACAGTATCTCAATCACCAAATCAGGCATTTGAGAAACCTTTATCAAGTCATTTTTACCCTCTGGTATGATCGGGCGTTTCAGATAAGCGCAAACATCCGGTTTAAGTTCAGCCGAAGCCTCAAGCTCATACTGACTAATATCATACTGGCTGATATCCAGACTTAATTCCGTCATCACAGCCAATTTTTTATCGCATTTCAATTTCAGTAAAGCGGCTAAGTTAGTTTGCACCATACTATGATTTAACGAGCCCATCTCATCTTCTCCATCAATGGCATTGTTTTCAATTTCCTCTCTGTCGCTCATGTTATTACTCATTTAAGTTATTGATTAAAATCCAATTTTTGAAAATAATCCTCCGCAGCGAAGGGTAAGTTAACGTAATGCAAACTTTCCTAGAATGGAGTGCAAAATTTATTTTGCATCGGCCCGATTTTCGTTAAAATTTATTTTCGGTTGATTTTCGTTCCAAATTTATTTTGCGGTTGATTTTCAAACCCAATTTATTTTGCAGCAGCAATTGGAGTGCAAAATTTATTTTGCAGCGATTTTCAAACCCAATTTATTTTGCAGCAGCAATTGGAGTGCAAAATTTTTTTTGCAGCGATTTTCAAACCCAATTTATTTTGCAGCAGCAATTGGAGTGCAAAATTTATTTTGCGAGATTTACGTTCCAACTTTAGTTTGAATTTTCAAACACGCCAACGACAAGATTTGGATTGCTTGCTTTCCGAGCTTCTTGGGCTTGTCGCAATTCGTTGCTACGTCGTTGCCAGTAAGCCACTTCTTCGCTTATCGTTAAATGCTTGGTTTGTTCATAGATTTTTTCAGCACCACGATGTTGTAGTGCCACACAACTAAACGTTTTGCCCTTCATAATGAATAACCTCTGGTGGAGAATAAATGTTAATTTCAGTATAACCCTTTACCGTATTGATGGCACGATAAAGGGGAATTTTTTGAAAATGTACAATATGTTTGAAATTCCAACTGACAATCAATTGACATCCTGCCACGGTTGCTAAGGCAACATGGAGCGCATCTGTTGTGTATTTGGGTGTCACAATACCCGCATCAAGGTAGGCTTGACGCAGTTGTAAGGATTCTTCAGAAATAGCTATAAATTCAGCAAGTTCTGTTATCTCATCAAAAAAATGACGCACCTTTTCTGGTGCTAACTCAATCTCTTCTTGAAGGATTGGGGAAATAACCAATTTAAAACGCCCCTCTCTTACTTGTTGAAAAAAAGTTTTGCTTGCTTCATCAAAACCCTCGTCAAAAATACCACCAAATACAGAGGTATCGGCATAAGAAAGTATTGGTTTATTTGAATTTTCCATTAGATGTCTACTTCGTTATCAATCAGTGTTTATGCTTTTCGTTCCAAATTTATTTTGCAGCGATTTTCAAACCCAATTTATTTTGCGGTTGATTTTCAAACCCAATTTATTTTGCAGCAGCAATTGGAGTTCCAAATTTATTTTGCGGTTGATTTTCAAACCACTCCAAGGCAAACTAAGGAAGTTCCAAAAAAATAAATCCCAAAAGGCAATTCAAGCCGGTTTGTTTAATTTCTCTCATTCTCTGCGGCTCTGCGGCTCTGCGTGAGCCGACAGTTTGTTACAAATTATTGGTGTGCATAGAGTAGCCCTGCGGGATAATTTATTTTTTTGATATTCCTTATTTCTCTTATCAACTTCCACCCCACAACTCATAACTCATCATGCAATACGCTGAATTAATTCAATTTGAATCCTTAGAAACCGTTATAGAAATTCGCGATGCTAATGAGCTGGCTAAGGCTAAACAGTTAGTCTCAACCTATATGATTTCAAATGAAATGGCTGAGCGATTAATTCATTTAGTCTTTGTCCAATTGCAATTTGATCAACGGCGCGATAATAAAGGTTTATTAATTGTCGGTAACTATGGCACAGGTAAATCTCATTTGATGGCCGTGATTTCAAGTCTCGCGGAACATGCCGAATTAGTCAGCGATTTACATCACCCGCAAGTGGCCGAAGTAGCACAAGCGATTGCTGGAAAATTCAAGGTGTTACGGACAGAAATCGGTGCCACGATGATGTCGTTGCGCGATATGTTGACAAAAGAATTAGAAGACTTTCTGGATAACTTGGGTGTCCATTTTCGCTTTCCGGCCGCCGATACCATTACCAATAATAAACGTGCTTTTGAAGAGATGATGGTTGCCTTTGAAGCACATTATCCAGAACAAGGCGTGCTGTTAGTTGTCGATGAATTACTCGAATATTTACGGGCACGTACCGATCAGGAATTGATTCTTGATCTCAGTTTCTTGCGCGAAATTGGCGAAGTGTGCAAAGATTTACGCTTTCGTTTTATTGCCGGGCTGCAAGAAACGATTTTTGATAATCAACGTTTTGAGTTTGTTTCCAACGCCTTGCGGCGCGTTAAGGATCGTTTTGAACAAATCCTGATTACTCGTCAAGATATTAAATTTGTCGTAGCGGAACGCTTATTGAAAAAAAGCGATGAGCAAACCGCTGAAATCGAGACTTATTTGCGTCGCTTTGCAACCAGTTATGCTAATATAAATGAACGCATGGCTGAATTTTGTTCACTGTTTCCGGTTCATCCCGACTATATTGACACCTTTGAACGCATTACCATCATAGAAAAACGCGAAATCCTGAAAACCCTAGAACGGGGTGTGCACGCTTTAGCCAATACAACGGTTCCAGAAAATGAACCGGGCTTACTCGCCTACGATAGCTATTGGCATCAGATTCGAGAAAATCCTTCTTTTAGGGCTATTCCAGAAGTGCGTGAAGTCATTGAATGTAGTCAAGTATTAGAAAATAGAATTGAACAAGCTTTTACTCGCCCGAATTATAAACCGATGGCGATACGCATTATTCACGCCCTGTCGGTACATCGCTTAACAACGCATGATATTGCCGCCCCTGTCGGCGTGACGGCGCAAGAATTGCGAGATGGCCTGTGTTTATATCAAACCGGTATTGATGAATTAGGGGGTAACCCGGCAGATGATTTATTGTCTTTAGTGGAAACCGTATTGCGAGAAATTCTGAAAACCGTTAACAAGCAATTTATTTCCACTAATTCTGAAAATGGACAATATTATATTGATTTTAAAAAGAATTATGATTTTGATGCCATTATTGAAAAACGGGCTGAAAGCTTAGATTTCCATCAACTGGATCGTTATTACTATGCTGCACTACGTCAAGTGATGGAAGTGTCTGATATTCCTTCCGGTTGGAGTCAAAGCTTTAGCTGGGGCTATGAATTAGAATGGCGCTCCCACCGTGTGACACGTCAAGGTTATTTAATATTTGATATCCCCGGCCGAAATACCAAAGCCTTATCAAAGCGCGATGACAGCTTCTTCTTATATTTCCTACCCCCTTTTCAGTTATCAGTTATCAGTTATCAGTTATCAATGGTGAGTGCTAAGAATGAAGTGTTTTTTCAACTGACTAAAACGGATGAGCAGTTTGATCAACTCTTGCGTCTTTATACCGCGGCGGCCGATTTAGTTTCGACTTCGTCAGGCCATGCGAAAGCGGTGTATGAATCGAAAGCGCAAACCTATTTACGCGAAGTCTTAAAATGGTTGCAAGAATATAAGGCCAGTGCTTTTGAAGTCACTTATCAAGGCGAAACACATCAGTTAATTGAATGGTTAGAAGAAGTCAAGCATGACGATGATTTTCGTGTGACGAGCGATCCCGCATTGTTCACACCCCATCCCTCATTATTAGACAATTTTCGTGATTTAATTGAGTTAGTTGCGGATAATTGTTTAGAACACTATTTTTCTGAACTGGCCCCTGAATATCCCGTCTTTCCTATTCTGGTTTCTCATGATAATCTGCCAGCACTTGCCCAAGAAGCTTTGCGAAGCATTGCCAATCCAAACCGTAGCAAACCGGCCCGTGGCTTATTAGCGGCTTTAGGATTATTAAACGGGGATCAGATTGATCCGACTCGCTCTAAATATGCCCTAGCGATTCTTGAACAATTGCAGCATAAACCCGTAGGGCAAGTACTGAATCAGGATGAATTGCTATCCGAAAACTATTTCGCGCCAAACAGCTACCGCTTAGAACCAGAATTAGTGATGGTGCTGATTTCAGCCCTCGTTTACGCTGGCGATATGGTGTTAGTGATGCAGAAACAACAATTTGATGCCAGCAACTTTGCCGATCTCGCTGTGCTCACCCTCAAAGAGTTATTAACATTCAGACACTTAGAACGCCCTAAGGCCTTTAACCGGGCAGCATTAAAAGCACTGTTTGAATTTTTAGCCTTACCCAGTGGTTTAGATATCGCGCTCACCCATCATGACGAGATTGCAGTACAACACTTACAAACCAAAGTCAGCGAAATTATCAGTCAACTGATACCTGCATTACAGATGTTAGAAACCGGATTCATTTTTTGGGGCAAACCGGTACTCAATCAAACTGACGATTATCGAGAGAGTTTGACACAAACGAAAACGTTTTTAGAAACCCTCCAAGCCGATTCCACGCCTTTAAAATTCAAGAATTTTCGTTATACAGCAGAAGAGATCATGGCCCATCAAATAGGCCTCAATCACCTACAAGAAATAAGTCATCTCATGGCGATGCTGAGAGAGTTGAGCCAACCTATCGCCTATCTAACGGCGGCCGAAGCCGCTTTATCGCCTGAAGAAGCTTGGGTATCGGAAATGAATCAACTGCGTG
>JAYQWI020000429.1:0-1702 GCA_035871815.2 Candidatus Parabeggiatoa communis | reverse complement strand
CTGTAGCCAAGGCTAATCAGTGGACTCCGATTGGCCCGTGGGAGGGAGAGGTCAATAAAGGACTTTCTGAGCTGACAATCTCTGTGATAACAATGGATCCTATAAAATCCACTACCCTATACGTGGGTGTAGAGGGCACAGGCGCAGGTGATTACGATTACTTATTCAGAACAACAGATGGTGGCAGAAGTTGGCATGAACTTCAAAATCCTTTACAAAGTCCATTCGCTGGTACAGGGACAATCACTTCAATTATAGTTGATCCGCATAACTCCAAAATATTATATATTAGTGATGATGAAAAGATATCAAAAAGCACTGATGCGGGTACAACTTGGACTGGCATAACCCCTCATTTTGTTCTTAACCCTCCAGATGAAGGGTGGACACCCGTTAACATTGCATCATTAGCCATGGCTCTAAATGCACCTGAAATTCTCTATGCACTGCCTCGTTATTATGGAGGTGTGTATAAAAGTACGGATGGCGGTAGTCATTGGATAGCCATCAATACAGAGTTGCAGGTTGATTCGGGTGACGAAATCTTTGTCGATCCGACAACATCTACCACAGTGTATGTCACCGCGTCTAGTAATCTATTGAAAAGCACTGATGGTGGTCAAACTTGGCAAAAAAGAAGTACAGGATTACCAAAAGATACATCAGATAGCTTGTTCGCTAGTTTTGCTATTCGAGCACTTGCTATAGAACCTCAGAACTCTGATATCTTGTATCTAGGTACAGACGACGGCTGGGGGAATGATGGCAATGTCTTCAAAAGTACCAACGGAGGTGAAACTTGGGTAGAAAGCAACACGGGGTTGGAGAATGTGGGCGGCATTATGACACTCCTCATCGATCCTAGCAATCCTTCTACAATCTATGCTGCTAGTTCTAGGACAGCTGTATTCAAGAGTACTGACAGTGCAAAAAATTGGAAAATGTTGGATCCCGATAATTCTGTTAGTGCTTACTTTTCGTATAAAGGAAACAATTTAGTCATTGAGCCGAATCACCCTACAAGATTATATGCTGGAACAGGAAATGGTGTGTTTATATATGGTGAATTGCCTGACTCATTTGGTACAACAGCCCAATGTGCCACTTTTAATGGTGCAGTAACACCACAACTGGAAATACCTTGTTTGCAAGCGGATAGTCAGCTTTATAAAGCTGGCCTAAATCTGCTTGATCCCGTTATTTTCAAATTTGAACTTGAGCCATTAAGTTTAGCTCAGATTGATGTTCTTCCTTCTGAAGAATGTAGCACATTTGCTGGACTGGAAAATAAATTACACTTGCCTTGTGTCAAGGTAGGTGAAGACATATTATGGGTAGATTTACTGCTTATTAATTCTGCACCGTTTCAATTTAAGTTAGAAAAGTTTGGAATCATTGAATAAACCGTGATATAGCGTTTCCCGATTGCATAAAGTACAAAGGCGAATTAATTAAAAATATTAAAACGTCGCGCAACAATTTCTGTGTTGAATGTGAAACGCAATAAATTCGATACGCGAGAGCATAGCCCCAGGTGCTTATAGAAGTGTTGCTGTTTAAATGTAGGATGTGTTTCGTTATTGCGAATCCCTAACTACTTCAATAAATAATTAAGCTCCTCTGCTTCGGTTGAGGGGCTTTTTTTTATGGTTACTCAATACTTCTGTTGATGGCTCTCTTACACTCAATCACGACACAAGAT
>JAYQWI020000428.1:0-7004 GCA_035871815.2 Candidatus Parabeggiatoa communis | reverse complement strand
ATTGCCCGTTTCGCCGAATGTGAGCCGATGGTTTGAGCCGATTGACACCACCCCGATTGAAGACGTTTTATCTTGGTGGATGGCAAGCTTTGGTGTTTCTGAAAATGAATTGCTTGATTTTATCGGCCAGCATTATCTTATAGATGAATCAGCCAGCCGCGATTTGTTAAGTACTGAACCATAAATTTTCAGGTATTTTAATAGAAGCAATGTTTATTTGTAATTAGAGACGCGAGGCATCGCGTCTCTACGAAACCGCGAATTGTAGAGACGCGATGCTTCGCGTCTCTTTGCGGTAAAATACCGGTTTATTTGTGGTTCAGTACTTAAGTGATCATTGATAATTGATCGTTGACTTACGCACTTGATAATGGCTGATAAATTTGACCACTTCTTGGTAAGGTAGTTTTTTGAGATCACCATAAGTTTCCAGTGCTTGTGTGATCAAAGCGTCAATATTTCCAACCGCTGGTTGCGTCGTGTTCGATTCAGAAAAAAGTAGGGTTTGTAAACCCAATAATCCGCCGCATTGAACTTTCATCACTTTACCATGAGGTAGCGGAGCCGTTAAGTGTGGCTGTTTCAAGGCAAAACGAGCATTTTGATATAACTGATCAAGTAGTTCAATGCAGCGTTGTTGTGCGGTTGGGGAAGTACAAGTGGCCAGTTCACGTTCTGCAAGATTCAAACGTTGACACTTTTCACAACCACAACGATTAGTTAAAATGGCCTTTTCAAAGACACAAGGGCATTGATTGAGTCTTTCGCGGACTTGTTGATATTCGCGTTCATCCATAATATCACCTGATCTGCTTGATAAATAATTTACTGTTCCCACAGCTTAATGGTTTTATCTTCGCTGCCGGAAGCGAGAATCTTTCCGTTCGGGCTGAAGGCAACTGACATAATGTGACCCCAATGTCCTTTCAAAACGAAGATTTCTTTGCCCGTGCTAACCTCCCATACCCTGATAGTTTTATCTAGGCTACCTGAAGCCAGGCGTTGTCCATCAGGGCTAAAAGCAACCGACATCACAGCTGACCGATGTCCTCTCAAGCGGCGTTTCCTTTTACCCGTTTTAGCATCCCACAGTCTGATGGTGCGGTCTAGGCTACCAGAAGCGAGGAGTGTGCCATCAGGGCTGAAGGCAACCGTATTGACCCAACCTCTATGTCCTCTTTTCAGGATGCGTCGTGTTTTGCCAGTCTGTACGTTCCAGAGTCGAAGCGTTTTATCCCAACTGGCGGAAGCGAGTGTATTGCCGTCAGGACTGAAGACAATAAAAGGTACGTTGCGCTTATGTCCTTCTAGGGTGCGTAATTTTTCGCCCGTTTCCACGTCCCATAAATGGATTTGTTTATCCCAACTTGCCGATGCCAGAATGAGACCATCTGGGCTGAAGGCGATAGAGGTTATGGAATTATCATGTCCACGCAAACTCTTTAGTTTGTAACCCGTCTTCACGTCCCACAACTTGATGACTTTATCCTCACCACCTGATGCCAGTTTTTTGCCGTTTGGACTAAAGGCCAAAGAAGTCACCCAGAAATTATGGGCTTCCAAAGTGTGGAAGATTAAGCCATTACGCACTGTCCACAACTTAATCGTTTCGTCTTCACTGCCTGAAGCGAGCAGTCTACCATTGGGGCTGAAAGCAATTGAGGTAACACTACGTTTATGCCCCTTAAGTGTGCGTGGAACCTTCTTAGCTGAATCTTTTAGCTCTTTCGATGAAGTGTTTACTTTTAAGAAGGGATAAAATTGTTCGGCTAAGGCGTATTGTCCCCCAAAACACAAACACACATTCAAAATAATGGTGATCGTTATAACAGAGTTCAATTGGTTTCCTCTGTTCATAATTATTGACCTCATCAGTTATCAGTTATCAGTTATCAATTATCAGTTATCAGTTATCAAAACTTTGATTTTAGCAATTATATTAATTCATTATTGAAAGCATAGAAGAAAAAAGCTTCTCTTGTCAAAGTATTTTTTTTAATTATGAGTCTCAAAACCCGTTATGCTGCATATTAAGAATGAAAAATAAAAAAAGTGGTTTTTGCGTGAAAATGTTAAACTGAAAAGGAGTGCTTTAGCGTAGCACAGGCCAAAGGCTCAAAAAACGGTTCCCGCGAATAGTCAAAAAATATAAAAACAAACAAACGCTGATAGCACTGATTATCATGAGGCCACGCAAAAGATTTTTGCGTGAAACGCTGATTAAATCAATAATATCAACATTTTAACGAACCTATAAAAAATAAAAAAGTATCGTGTTCAGATTCAGGTTGAAATTATTGAAGCTTTAATTTCAATTATCAAGAAAATGGGCAACCATTGCTGATCTATTAATTTTTTGGAGTTGCCCAAAAACTTTTGCGTGGAACTCATAACGGATTTTAATGCTTAAAAAGACGCTCTTTTTCACGTTTCCAATCGCGATCTTTTTCCGTATCGCGTTTATCGTACTCTTTCTTTCCTTTGGCAATGGCAAATTCCAATTTAGCGCGTGCTGTTTTCCAATACATGGCTGTGGGAACCAAGGTTTGACCTTTGCGTTCTATTACACCTATAAGCTGATTTAATTCTGCCTTGTGCAGTAGCAATTTGCGTGTGCGTTGAGCTTCGGGATGAATATGTTTAGAGGCATTTTCCAGCGGCGTAATGACGGCACCGAGTAACCAGGCTTCGCCACCTTTAATCAAGACATAAGTGTCGCGAAGTTGCAAACGGCCTGCCCGTAAGCTTTTGACTTCCCAACCTTCTAGGACAATGCCAGCTTCAAAACGTTCTTGTAAAAAGTAATCAAAATGCGCTTTTTTATTCAAGCCGATGGTATTACTGGGTGTTTTAGGTTTTTTTTTCATAATTTGTCAACTCATTCAAATACATAAATATTTTCTCACGCAAAGCCGCTAAGGCGCTAAGCACTTGCCGGTTTGCACCTTTGCTCAAAGATTAAAAAAGTCTTACAAATTGAAATGATTTTATGACAATCCATAAGTGCCCGTTTTTTTCCATTAACCATTTTGTTATCTCATTCTCGTTAGCGTCATGGCTACAGGCATCGAAATTCTATTCAAAAAAATCTTTTCTTGTAAGCAATCGTTATTGATACATTGATTATTGATCAGTGATCAGTGAGCACTGATTTTACCATAGCGTTATAAAATTCGAGCCATGCGTTTTTCACGGCCGGTGTGAAGTCTTTTCCCATATATTTTTCTAACACCTTAATCAGTGCTTTTCCGGCAGTGAGATAATATGTTGGCTTGACATGGTAAAATTCACTCTGTCTTTGATAAATATCTTGCATAAGCGGTGTTAAGGCTTCAAAACGGTTATTAATGCCTTGTGTTACGACGCTAAGGATGTTGATGACCATCTGTCTTTGAATTTGCGTATCTGTTGTGTTCAACAACGCTCTAAGAGTCGGATCGCGTTTAAACAGTTCCTCATAAAACAGTTTGCTCACTTCATCCATAAGGGGAAGGATTCTTTCTAATATGGATTGAGCGATAAAAAGGGTATCTGGCTGTTTAAAACCAATGATTTCGTAAAGGTTGTGAGTGCGACTTTGTCCACGCAATTGCGTGTTAAAAACTTGACTGGTTTCAACTTCATTGTGAATATAATCAAGGAGTTCTTGTGAGGCGAGTATTTGTGTACCCAATGTTTTATTGGCACCTTCAATGCGGCTGGCAATATTGACGGTATCGCCAAGGACAGTGAGTTGTTTGTTAGCACGATATCCGACTTCCCCAATAATCACTGAACCGTAATGTAAACCGATTCGGATTTTAAACTGATGAGAGAATTGTCTGGAAATATATTGGTTTAATTGTTTAACACGCGCTAGCATACGCAAACTCGCACGTATGGCATTTAAGCCATTTTCAATGGGATTGCTTTGTTCACAGCCAAAAAGTGCTAAGAATCCATCTCCCATGTATTTATCAATATAGCCATGATTAGATATAATGGGTTCACCAATTTCTTGGTAGTAGCGATTCAATAAATGAATGACATCATAAGGATTATGTAAATGCGTTGCAGCAAAACCGCTATAGTTTTCAAGATCGCAAAACATGACCACTAATGAGCGTTCATTGGCAGGTGTCGTGATAGGCCCCTCTGAACGTACCAAATCGGCATCCATATCATCCACCACTAAGCGTTTGATGTTGATATCACCTAAAACTTGGGTTTGACAAGCTAGGCGAATGTTATTTGACCAATTTTTGTCCTGTGCAATTTTCATTTCGGCTTGCGTGCGAGGTGCCAGATTCGTATGACCGGCCTTAACGTAAACACGGCAAGTGGTACAGCGGGCATTGCCACCACAGACATGATAATGCTCAATGTCGTTATGTAAAGCGGCTTCTAAAATGGTCCCCCCCTTTTTTTGTTGTATAACCCTTTGTGCTTGATTATCTTCTTGATAAGTGATTTGAGGCATCGTTTTTCCTTTTTTTTTTAATCAAATCATAATTTGAAGGCGATAAATCGCCTACTACAAACAGACAAAGATTATTCTTGTAATCAAGACTATTTTTTAATATTGATTAGTTTTATATGATAATGCACATTTTAGAAAATTGATAAGGATAACAGAATGAGTATACCCAAAACGTCCATACATGGAGAATGGTCTTCGCGATTAGCGTTTATTCTAGCGGCTACTGGCTCAGCAGTTGGCCTTGGTAATATTTGGAAATTTCCTTATATGACAGGCGAATACGGCGGTGGGGCCTTTGTCATTGTTTATTTATTGTGCATTGCCTTAATTGGTTTACCCGTTATGATGGCCGAAGTCATGTTGGGAAAACGTGGACGCAGTAGTCCTATTAATACTATGCAAGCATTGGCCCAAGAAACGGGCAGTTCGCAAATTTGGCAATTGGTGGGTTGGTCAGGTGTCGTTGCCGGTTTTTTGATTTTGTCTTTTTACAGTGTCATTGGGGGGTGGGCATTAGCCTATGTCCCTCATTTGGCATCTGGCATGTTCACCATCGTCAGTGATTTGCCCACTACAAAAGCAGTCACTGATTTTGTGGACATGCAATTTAATACGTTAGTGGGCGATCCATTACGTCTAGTGGCTTGGCACACGGGCTTTATCATCGTTACCATCGTAATGGTTGCCGGTGGGGTGCAAGGCGGATTGGAACGGGCCGTGCGCTGGATGATGCCCGTTTTGTTTGTCCTATTGTTAGTGCTGCTCGGTTATGCCATGAGTACGCCTAAATTCATGGATGGCATCCATTTTATGTTTAATATAGATTTCGATAAATTGTTATATCCCAAGGGGGAATTGAGTGGAGACGGCATTTTGGCCGCGATGGGACAAGCCTTTTTTAGCTTGAGCCTGGGTATGGGCTCGATTATGGTTTACGGCGCATATTTACCCAAACAAGCTTCAATTGCACAAACAACCACAGCCGTTGTGGTGGCTGATACGCTGGTTGCGATCTTAGCAGGCTTGATCATATTCCCAATTGTCTTTAGTAATGGCTTACAGCCCGATGCTGGTGTGGGGCTTGTGTTTAAAACATTGCCCATTGCTTTTGGACAAATGCCATTTGGCAGTTTTTTTGGGACAATGTTTTTTGTATTATTAGCACTCGCAGCATGGACTTCAGCGATTTCGCTGATTGAACCGGCAGTCGCCTGGTTAGTTGAAACGGGCAAGTTCAGTCGTTTGAGTGCAACAATCGGCTGTGGATTAGCCACTTGGTTCGTTGGATTGGCAACGGTTTTTTCATTTAATATTTGGAGCGATATCAAACCGTTATCCCTGTTTGCCGGGTTTGAAGATAAAACCTTATTTGATCTCATTGATTATCTGACGACGAATATCATGTTACCGTTAGGCGGATTATTTATCGCCATTTTTGTCGCTTGGATCATGAAGCGTCATATTGTCAGTGATGAATTTAAATCATCGCCTAACCGTTTAGGCTTTCGAGTCTTGCTTTTCCTATTGCGTTATATCACGCCGCTGGGTATCGGTTTAGTTTTTTTAAATCTTTGTGGGGTATTTTCGTGATCCGTATTCATAAAACCGCGTTAGTCCCTTATAGCAATAATGACATGTTTGCTTTAGTGAGTGATATTACGCACTATCCACAATTTCTACCTTGGTGTAAATCGGTCACGCTGTCATCGCAAAATGAATCACAAGTGATTGCAACAATCACCATGAGCCGTGCTGGTTTGGAAAAGTCTTTTACCACAACCAATATTGTTAAACCCAATGAATCAATTGAGATGCGCTTGCTTAAAGGTCCCTTTAATCATTTGCAAGGACATTGGGATTTTCAAGCATTGGGAGAAGAAGGCTGTAAAATTTCTTTAAAGATGGCGTTTGAAATTAAAAATCCCGTGCTACGCTTGAGTTTGGAACCCGTTTTTACCAAAATTATCAATACTTTGGTAGATGCTTTTGTTAAAAGGGCTAATGAATTATATGGAACATCCTGACACCATTCACATTGAAGTCGCTTATGCCAAAGCTGATGAACAAATGATTATTTCTTTAGATGTGGCCTTATCAACAACGGTAGAGCAAGCGATTGAACAATCAAAAATTTTAGAAAGCTTTCAGGAAATTGATCTCAGCAAAAATAAAGTGGGGATTTTCAGTAAGCCTTGCACTTTAAAAACAAACCTACGCGAGCATGATCGTGTCGAGATTTATCGCCCCTTGATTGCTGATCCAATACTCGTTCGTAAACAACGAGCAGCTAAAGCTAAAAAATTGTGAAACATCGTAACCTAAGTCATTGTAAATGATGAAGGGTTAATGCTCTGAAATCTCTGAAATCGAAATAAGTGTTTTAAGCCACTTAAGTCGGTAAACAGGGGAATGGTGGGCAACAAAAATCGGTTGCCCACCCTTAAAAAGTCTTTTCCAATACCGAATAAGTACTGAACTACAAATAAACAGGTATTTTACCGCAAAGAGACGCGAAGCATCGCGTCTCTACAATTCGCGGTTTCGT
>JAYQWI020000427.1:0-2360 GCA_035871815.2 Candidatus Parabeggiatoa communis | reverse complement strand
TGAATTCAATAATTGGCCTCATGATTTAGTCCTATTTGATCCACGAGGAACAGGCCTAAGTCAACCCCAACCCCAATGTCCAGAAATCATGTCGTTGAACATCGAATTGTTAGGCCAATCCTTAACCTTAAAAGAAGAATTTTCCTTGACAACAACCACAGTTGAACAATGTTACCGGCGCTTACGCGACAGCGGTATCGAGTTATCAGCCTACACCACAACGAATAATAGCCGCGATGTGGGTGACTTAATGACAGCACTGGGTGGTACGGATTGGAATCTTTATGGCGTGTCTTATGGCACACGGCTGGCACTATCAGTCATGCGAGATTATCCAGAACGTCTCAGAAGTGTCATTCTGGATTCCGTTTACCCCCCAGAAATCAATGACTTATTAGAAACACCCTTTGTATATGATAACGCCTTAGCCACCTTATTTAAGGGTTGTCAAACAGATGAAGAATGCCACTCAAGCTTTCCCAATCTCGAATTATCTTTCCAGAAACTGTTAAAACAACTTCATCAAGCCCCGATTGAACTCATGATATCAAGGCCCGATTCTGAACAACCCCTTAACGTGATTATTAACGACTACCGTTTTATAGATATCGTTTTCCAAGCCCTTTATAGATGGGACTTTATTGCCATCTTACCCATTGCAATTGAATCAGCACAGCGTGGAGACTATAAACCACTCACCCCCATGATTGAAGATTACGTCGCTTGGTTAGTGGATACTGATTTTAATGAAGCCGTCTTTTTCTCAGTAGAATGCCATGATAGTTTTCCAGAAACGACTCAGGAAAACTTTATAGCGCAAGTAGAACGCTTTCCCCGTATCAAGGCATACGTCGAAAACGCCTGGAATTATAATTTATGCCACATTTGGAAAGTAAACTATGCCAGTCCAGATTTTCGCAAACCGGTGACTTCTCGGATACCGACACTCTTATTATCTGGAGAATATGATCCCGTCACCCCACAGATTTGGGCAAAAAACGCAGCAAAACACTTAGTTCAAGGGCATTTTTTCGTCTTTCCAGGTATAGGGCATGGTGTCATAGACAGCGATTCTTGTGCCTCCGAGCTTGCACTAACATTTTTGAAATATCCCCAAAAAAGGCCATACCATGAATGCCTTTCAGAACTCAGCGGCTCTGAATTTGTACTTGAGGATGAATAAGAGAATATCTATACCGATTTAACCAAAGCCTATCAAACGGCCTTTCCAAATCCCTCAAATCCCCGTTACGGGTCCGCCCCTCGTTCTGATATCGATAAATAAAAAGGATAAGGCCAGGGTATTGACTGAGCGCTTTTTTTGAACTATATTATTTTGCACGCAAAAACTTTTACCTGAATGGGGCAGCCACAAATCGTGCCATGGACTATTCGATGTTCAAATTTTTGCGCGCAAAAACGTTTGCCTGAAATGCAAGATATTTTTTCTTCAGTTTCTCGCCGTTTGCAGTACAAACTTTAGTTTGTCGTCGCTTTACGTACATTACTCGCGTAACTTCGAGCAGAAGTTTGAACCCCAATTCAAATTGAACTCCAACAGTTATCAATCTAATTTTATTAATTCACCCAACCGAAATTCAACTGAAATGATTATAGAAATGTTATTGATCGCGGGTACCCTTATTGGAATGAAAAGAAAAAAGGATGGCCGACAACAGATGCGAAAACCGGCCAAATCATCTAAGCCCGCTTTGTCTACAAAAGAACCCAAAAAATCCACATTACAAACCCTTAAAAAAACGGTACTCATCCCGTTGACAGGGGGGGAAATGCGTCGTCAACAACTGAAGAAGATGGCAAATGGAAAAGAGGAGCATGAACTAAACGTCTACCAAAAAGTAAAGGAAGATTTTCGCTTCTCTATTGGTTTAATTGGCTTGAGTTTGGTAGGTGCTTGGTGGTATCCGCCGTTACAATTGCTATCTACAGCCGGTGTCTTCTACTTCTTTTGGCCAATTTTTAAAAACGTCTTTCAAGACTTGAAGAAAAAACGTATCACCACCAATCTACTTGATAGCAT
This sequence comes from Candidatus Parabeggiatoa communis, assembly GCA_035871815.2. Classification (GTDB taxonomy): domain Bacteria; phylum Pseudomonadota; class Gammaproteobacteria; order Beggiatoales; family Beggiatoaceae; genus Parabeggiatoa; species Parabeggiatoa communis. The sequence continues at coordinate 319 of JAYQWI020000427.1, read as the reverse complement.
CATTATCACGGGTATGATAATAATGGGCTATTTTGTGTTGGCAACGCTGTTCACTTTGACCGCTTTATGGACTTTAAAACTACGGCAGCAAACTGAAAATCACTCACATCAACAATTAAGCACTGTTTTTGGTCAACAAACACAGTCGGTTTGGCTCATGCGAGACGGCATAGAAGTCGAAGTGCTTTTGGAAACGGTTCAAAAGGGAGATATTGTTGTCGTCAATGCGGGTGAGCCTATCCCCGTTGATGGCACGATCACTGAGGGATTAGCTACCGTTGATCAGCATGCCTTGACAGGGGAATCGCAACCTATTGAA
>JAYQWI020000426.1:0-4307 GCA_035871815.2 Candidatus Parabeggiatoa communis | reverse complement strand
TAGAATTTCAATTTTCACAAACCGAACCTGGCATATACCACTGTAAGCTGGGGCATATCAAAAGATGGATTATTTGCCCATCGGAACTGCTGTTAGTCGAGAAAAATTATCCCCTGTTACCGCTGTCACGGGGGAAAAAATTGGCCGAATTTATTTCCATCTGTGTGCGTGATGATTTGGTAGAGTATCTCCAACTGATCAAAGACATTGGACTACTCACAGATCCTAATCTGATTTGGCAAAAAATACTGGAGGTTCAAAACATGAAACCCGATATAAAAGAAGAAACTTGGTCATATATTGACCGATTTTTCCAAGAAATGCCTGATGCGATGACAAAACTTCCTACCGTTCAGGAAGCCGTTCAACAATCTGTCCAAAAAGCGGTTCAAGAAGCGCTCCAAAAAGCAGCCCAAGAAGCAGTCCAAAAAGTGGCCCAAGAAGCGTCGGCAGAAAAGAAACGTGTGCTGATTCGTCAGTTACGTCGCAAGTTTGCCTCGGTTCCCAATAAAGTCGTGCAGAAAATTGAAGCCACTGACGATCTTGATCAATTGGATAACTGGCTAGATCAGATTATTGTGGCTGAGTCTTTGGCAGAAACAGAACTGCTTGCTTTTGGCAAAAGTGATAAGAAATGAATAAATAGATGTGGTTAGGGCGTTGTGGCTAAATATTTTTCTTTTCAACACACACAAAGTGCAACAGAGTATTATATAGGTATCACAATCCAAATCATGATCTCAGTTTACCAAAAGGTGTTAATTCGTTTATCCCAGTAATTTGTTGTACTATGAGGCAGGCTGTCACTTTGGACAAACTGATAGGTGGTAAGCACAATCCTATTCGTTTATTCGCAGTGTCAACTTACCTCTGTGAAACTTTGTGTTTTTCTGTGAACATCGAATGTTGAAAGGAAATCATCTATGACATTCACGAATAAACGGATTGGCTCAATGCGATTTATCAACTAATCTGTTTATTTAGGCAATTCCAAAAAAATAAAATACCCAAAACAACCACACTATGCATACAAATCTTATGTCACAAACTGTCGGCTCACGCTTCGCGCAGAGCCGCAGAGAATGAAGATTGATTAAAGGTGTGGGTATTTTAATTTTTTGGAGTTACCTTAATTAATTCGCTTGTCGTTCACTTCAAACCACATAAAAGTTGACAACGGATGTTGTTGTTTTTGCGTTTGGTGTTCATTTTGACAACAGCTATAGTTTGTCAGATACATAAGTTGGCCTTTCCAATAGGGGATATCAATGCCTTGATAACTGATAACTGATAACTGATAATGAACTAATGAACGCTTTGTTCTAAAAAACCCTGTTTTTTTACGGTGCGATCAAGCATTTTGAGGATTTCTAGTAAGGGGGCCATTTTGTCTAAAGGCCAAGCATTAGGGCCATCGCTTAAGGCACGCTCAGGTTGTGGATGGGTTTCCATAAAGAGGCCCGCTACGCCAGCGGCCACTGCGGCGCGAGCTAAAACGGGGACAAATTCACGTTGTCCGCCTGACGCATGGCCTTGTCCACCGGGCAATTGTACTGAATGTGTGGCATCAAAGATAATGGGACAACCGGTGTCGCGCATGATTGCGAGTGCCCGCATATCGGAGACGAGGTTATTGTACCCAAAAGAGACACCGCGTTCACAGATCATAATATTTTGATTACCGGTAGCCTTGGCTTTTTCTATTACATTGTTCATGTCGCTGGGGGCGAGAAATTGGCCTTTTTTGATATTGACGGGCAAACCTTGACGGGCAACATTTTGGATAAAATTGGTTTGGCGACATAAAAAGGCTGGCGTTTGTAGGACATCTACAACGCTGGCAACGCTGGCTAACGGGGTGTCTTCATGTACATCGGTTAAAATGGGGACACCAATTTGTTGGCGAACTTTTTCAAGGATGCGTAAACCTTTTTCTACACCTAAGCCTCGAAAACTGAGGTGCGAAGAACGGTTAGCTTTATCGAATGATGATTTGTAAATCAATGGAATAGCTAATTCATCCGTGATGGTTTTTAGTATGTCGGCCGTTTCGAGTGCCAATTGCTCCGATTCAATGACACAGGGCCCGGCAATTAAAAAAAAGGGTTTATCTAAACCTATTTCAAAACCACAGAGTTTCATTGTGTACCATTTTCCTCTGTTTAAATAATTCGATGATCAAGTTAGTTAATTAATAATACTCAAATTTTTTAATAGCGCTTTGAATAAATTAGACCTTAGTATACAATTTTTCAAGGCATCATGAGAGAAATGAATTATGAGTGATCCACATAATCAAAATCGATATGGTGAATTATGGCCTCTTTTAAGAATTGATACGGGCCTTGCAGAATTAGAGGCGATAAAACTTTTTATTATCGTTTCAGGCGGTTGGGCTTGGCATTTTATGTCTCCTGAGGGCCATCGTGAGTATAAACATGCTCATGATCATAAGGATATTGATTTGTTTGTCTACCCTGAAAATGTGGCTACAGTTGTTAGCATTTTGAAGGGGAGAGGCTTTGAAAAGGTTTGGACAAAGTATGATAAGTTGCCGAGTGAGCAGGATTTTCGGCGTTATGAAAAACGGGTTGAAGATGAAAATCAGATTTCTGTAAAAGTGACAATAGATTTTTTTGTTAAATCGGATATACCGTATAGGGATATTAAGGGCTGGCAGATTGTGGAACCTGAATTTTTGCTTGGTTTATACAAGAGTATCCATTCAAGTGATAACTGTTTTGCGGTTCAAGCGGCTGCGCGCTTAATTGATAAAGCTATTGATCCTGTCGGCCGCCCTGAGTTGGTAGAAATACCCAGGATAGGATGTTGATTTTATTTTTCATTTTCATAGAGACGCGAGGCCGTAGAGACGCGAGGCCGTAGAGACGCACGGCCGTAGAGACGCACGGCCGTAGAGACGCGAGGCCGTAGAGACGCACGGCCGTGCGTCTCTACAATTCCTATCATTTCGATTTAGGTTTAAAAATTGCCTTGCGTCTCTTGCGTCTCTTGCGTCTCTTGCGTCTCTTGCGTTTTTTTCCGCCTTAAAATACTAGGATTGCCCCCTACTCTGAAGAATAATTTGTGCTGTATTTGATGTAGGCGGCGTCGCGTAGTTGGCGAAGCCAGGCTTGCAGTTCTTCTTCTACTTTGCGTTGGTGAATTTGGCGATTAGCGCGGGTGCGTAGGGCTTGTTGGGTATTGTCATGTTGTCGGCGTTCGAGAACTTGGATGATGTGCCAACCGTAGCCTGATTTAAAGGGATCACTGATTTGCTTGAGGGAGAGGGCGTTCATGACTTTTTCAAATTCGGGGACTAAGTTGCCTGGGTTGATCCAGTTTTGAAGTGCGCCGCCACTGGCGGCAGAACCGGTGTCGTCTGAGTGGGCGCGTGCGAGTTCGGCAAAGTCGTCACCGTGTTCAATACGAACTTTGAGTTCTTGTAGGCGGCTTTGGGCTTCAAAGTCGGAAACCAGTTCGTTGGTTTTAATGAGGATATGGCGGGCTTTTGTTTGGGTAATGATACTTTGTTGGCCGCCGCGTTTGTTGATCAATTTGATGAGATGAAATCCGCTGGCGTTGCGGATGGGGCCTTTGATATCGTCTATTGCCATTTGGTTCATGAGGTTGTGAAATAGGGTGGGCAGTTGCCCAGCTTTTAACCAACCTAAGTCGCCGCCTTCAAGGGCTTGGCGGCCGTCGGAAACGGCTACAGCGGTGGCTTGAAAGTCTGCCCCTTGTTTGAGTTGGGCTAAGACGTTTTCAGCTTTTTGTCGCTTGGCTTCAATCTCTTCGGGGGAGGGGGCTTCTGGCGTGGCGATTAAAATGTGCCAGATGTGATATTCGCTGGTGGCGGTGCCTTGTTGAGCTTGGTTGGCGAGTAGGTTGTCAATTTCGTTGTCAGTGATGCTAATGCGACTGACGACGTGTCGCTGTTGTAGGCGTTCAATAATGAGGCGTTGACGTACTTCTTCGCGAAATGGTATAAAGCTTTCTCCTCGTTGTTCTAGTTCTTTACGAAAGGTTTTTAAGTCCATTTTATATTGCGCGGCAAACTGGCGTAAAGCTTCGTTTAAATGGCTGTCTTCTACTTTAATGCCTGTTTTTTCAGCCAGTTGTAGTTGTAAGGCGATCATAATCATGCTGTCGAGGACTCGTTTTTCCAGATTAACATTGGGCGGTAGCTCAATGTTTTGTTGTGCGAGTTTTTCGTGTTCTCGACGGAGTTGTTGTTGTAGGGCTGTGTTGACAATAACATCGTCGTTGACAATGGCGACGATGTAGTCGAGTGTTTCTCTTTGTGC
>JAYQWI020000425.1:0-1834 GCA_035871815.2 Candidatus Parabeggiatoa communis | reverse complement strand
TTTTTTTATTTATAAGGGCACACCATCAGCGCCTAGCACTTCACCATCCTCATAATCATCGTAATCACCATCATCGTAATCACCATCATCGTTATCATTGAAAACCACCGGGCCACTACTGAAAATTGACTTCGCCTTGTCTTTGGCTTTGGCTTTTGGCTTTGGTTCGGGGGCGATGCTTGACTCCCATTTCTTTAAAGCGGATCGTGCGCTTCGGTTAAAATACCTGCCTAAATCCTTGCCGTTCACCATCCTTATTTTTTGATTGTGAGTCTCAATTTCGTCATTGTGAGCCGCAAGGTACTCATTCGCTTTTGCAACGGATGTTGAACAGTTGACGCTTATCCATTTCGAGTTAATTAATTCCCTTTTAAACCATTGATTATCATCAATTTCGTCATTTTTTGCCATTCGCGCGACCACAATTGCATCAATAGCCGATTGCCTATCCTCGCGGTTATGCCACTGTGTGCCGCTTTGCTGTCTTGAGTAGTCAGCTTTGGCCACTGCAATCAGGCATTTTCTAACCATGTCCACGTCAAACTTGCTATCTTTAACGAACATCTCAGTTACTAATTCTGATTCGGTTTTACTTCCATATTTTTCAATTTCGACAATATCATCCAATTTTAAGTCAGAAATCGCTATGCTTGATACGCCTGAACTGCCATTCAGAAGCAAGTCGAGTACCACGTCAAGGGGCTTCTTTTCAGACTCGGAAGCCACTATTGACGCAATATGCGTATAAAGTGGATACGCTTTACTGTTCACCTTGCCTTCTATTTTCAACGAGTAAATTTTCATGATTAGCCTCTTTTTGATATACCGATTTGAGTGAAAAGGTTAAGCGCCTTTATCGCGAGTCAAGTCACTTATTTTTTCACAAATTGCATTTTACCTTCAGTCTTTAGCGCCCAATTGGAACGCCTTTAATTCTGTAATTAGTGTAATGATCTACTGCTCCTGCCTTTGTGTGACCTAACAATTGAAACCCAAAATTGCCCAAGTCTTGTGATTCTTTTTTGTCATAAACAAAATGCTTATAAGCCAAAAGAACATATATAGCGCGTAGTTGTTTTGCCTTGAAATCATCTGGATTAGTTGGGATTGCGTCATCTATATCACCACCTTCTGCAACACTCAAGTAATTCCCGAAGCGCGCATTTTTAGCCGCTAAACCTAAAACGTTACCTTTTTCTCTCCCTTCTTTACGATGCCCCCAGGCGTGATGCAAGCTTACGTTTATATTTAACTTAGTAAATTCATCATTATCATATTCACTAAAGTCAAGTTTTTTTAAAATAGGTAGCCCCCACCCATCGCTAACCATTTGACGTAATTCCCTGATTTTATTGGCAATTAAAACGTTGTTAGCCAATACATAGATACAATAGTCATCTACTGGATTTGCCGCTTGCTCATTTTTCAATTGCCCATGAAAAAGCATCAGTTCAGAACGTTTCTTTACAGGCGTTAGTGTTGCGATGCCCACAGTCATTAGCAATACTTCGGTTGCGCGCCGTCCCGTTAAACACATCAAGCCTAGTATCATGTTGACAAATTTCTTGCGCCCGACTTGTTTTGAATTAAGTAATGCCAGTCCCGTTTTGATGATAATGTCAGGGTTATTTATCACGAAAAACGTGCGCCCACCCTTGCCCGTTGCCCCACCTTTACCCGTTGTCATAACCTCTAAACGAGACTTTTCACTGTCAAAATAATCCTGTTTCTCTTTTGCTGTAATGTCCAGCAACTTAACGGCTATATGAGAATAGTCATATTTGTTGTATTTATCCCTACAATACATAGACAAATATTTATCTTTGTAGTGTTG
>JAYQWI020000424.1:0-2974 GCA_035871815.2 Candidatus Parabeggiatoa communis | reverse complement strand
GCACTGGCCCTGCGGAATAAATACCCGTGCGGCGCGTCTCATAAGGGAAACAGATAAAATGAGAATCGGTGAAGCCGTGTACCAATTGTGGCATGTCGCGGCCTTGGCGATAATCCAAATTTAAAACGGATTGTTTTTGAAGATCAGCGACGACTTCTTCATTTTCTTCGTCTACAGTGACTGCAATATCGACACCTGAATGAGGCACCATGCCGGTTGCTAAGACGACTAAATCCGTTTCACAGCTATTTTCCTCATTCAAAATAAGGTCTTTAACTTTAACGGTTAAATTACCGCCATTAGAAACGACTTCGCTGGCGACACCTTTGGTGAAGGTGATCCCTTTATCTTGACCATTGCGATAAAAATCCTCGCCGCCGGCACCTGGCATACGCATTTCTGTGTACAGTACCATAGCATCGACATCAGGATTAGCGTCTTTAAAGTACATCGCTTGTTTGACGCTGGTCATGCAACAATGCCCTGAACAATAGGACAAATGGCCCTCTTTTTCACTGCGTTGTCCAGCACATTGAATAAACACAACGCTTTTGACTTCTTTACCATCCGAGGGCCGTTTGATCGCGCCACCATTGGCTTGCTTGGCTAACGCTTCTAGGCCAAGTTGATCGACGACATCGGGCGTTTTGCCGTAGGCAAATTCGGGTAATTGCGTCGCATCGTAAGGTTTAAAGCCGCTGGCTTGAATGATTGAGCCAAAGTTTTCAGTGACAGTGCTACCGCCTTCAGTGGTAATCTCAGCACTAAAACGCCCAGGGGCACCACTGGTTTGCATCACTTTCGCGTTGAGATGCGTCGTGATTTTATCAGATGCCTCAACTTGCTTTATCAGATCAGCAATACCGTTGTCTTGTGGCTCCGCAAACGGGGCACGGTTAGGAATACGTTTATAAATTTGTGCCGCTGTACCGCCTAATGCTTCGGATTTTTCGACAATCGTAGCCGAATAACCCGCTTTAGCAACCTCAATGGCAGCGTTTAAACCGGTAAAACCCCCACCAACGACAAGCACATTAGGTGTCCGCCCCTGTTCTGCGCTTTCGGCCGGCACATTCATAAATTTGACTTCGGCGCAAGCCATACGGATATAGTCATCGGCCATTTCTTGCGTCGTTTCTTGCGCGTCATCATTATCAGGCCGCACCCAAATCACGCCTTCGCGCAAATTAGCACGAGACAATGCAACGTCATCAAAGTTAAAGGCATCCGTTTTAGCACGTCTCGAACAGGCCGCAATGACAACGTGATTAACTTCACCCGCATCAATATCAGCCTGAATCATCTTCACGCCATCACTATTACACAGAAAATCGTGCGATTTAGCAAAACCGACTTTACCTTCGCGCTTCGCCACCTTTTCCAGTTGAGCGATATCGAGGCGTTCACCAATGCCACAGCCTTTGCAAATATAAGCCCCTAATTTTTTATCTGCCATTTTGTTTAGCCTCCCTCCGTTGTGGCAACTTGATTAACGACTTGAATAGCCCGTAATGCACTCGCAGTAGCACTTTGCACAGCACGGTTCACATCCAAAGCATCAGTGGCGACACCGGCACCAAACATGCCCCCATTACTGGGATCATTTTCAATAAACCCATGTTCATTGACTGCCATTTTCACGCCCAACTGATTGAAATCAACACTCGGCTCCATCCCAATCGCCAAAACCACTAACTCATGCTGCGTGCTATAACGGTTATAGCCCTCCGTATCCACGCCATTCAAAATCGGATTACCAGTCGCTTTATCTAAAGTAATATTGGCCACCTTGGATTTGATGAAATTGACCGTACTATCAGCCTTGGCTTTATGGTATAGATCCTCAAAACGGTCAATGGCACGAATGTCTATATAATAAATAGTAGACTTGCCGTCATCCCCGTATTGTTCGCGCACATAAGTAGTTTGTTTCAACGAAGCCGTGCAGCAAATCCGTGAACAGTGTTTCAAGTAATTGCGATCACGCGAACCCGCGCATTGGATAAAGGCAATATCTTTAGCCTCTTTGCCATCAGACGGGCGCAAGATTTTACCCCCCGTCGGCCCCATCGGATCCATCAGACGTTCAAACTCAACGCTCGTAATGACATTGGGATTCCGATCATAAGCATAAGGCTGAATTTTGTTCGCATCATAAGGCTTCCACCCCGTAGCCCAAATGATAGCACCCACATTAAGCGTCAGGTTTTCATCGGCCATATCGGTATCAATGGCTTCATATTGACAAGCGGCTTTCGCCTTATCCGCATCGGCGGTGCCGATGAGACGCGGATCGATGACATAACGTTGTGGATAGGCCATAAAAAAGGGTAAATAGGCCCCCTTACGTTTTTTCAAGCCGTAATGATATTCATCATCAAATTCAGTTTCGACGGCCGCAGTACAGGCCCCACAAGCGGTACAATTATCATTAACATAACGCGGAGAGTGCTTAATATTCACACTATAATTACCCGCATCGCCCGTCACACCACTGACTTCGGCCAGCGTCATAACGCGCACTCTTTTATTCGCTTTAATGCGACGCACATTAATTTCCATACCACAAGTGGGGTGGCACATTTTAGGAAAATATTTGTACAATTGAGACACACGCCCCCCAAGAGACGGATTTTTTTCAATTAAAATCACGTCCTTGCCACATTCCGCGGCCTCCAACGCAGCGGTCATCCCGCTAATTCCCCCGCCCACGACTAAAATAGTCTGGTTGGTTGCAACGACATCAGTCATGCGATTCCTCCACAATTTTTAAGACATCTAAGCTTGATATATTAGCATACTCTGAAATACTTTTAGATACCACGATACGATTTTTTTTATAGAAACGATATAGTATAACGAATTAGCCAATAAATGAATATTGTACGTCGTCTCGACGCGATACCTCGCGTCTTGATAATCGCGATATCACCTGTTTCGACGCGATGCCTCGCGTCTCCAAATCACAATAGCA
>JAYQWI020000423.1:0-5533 GCA_035871815.2 Candidatus Parabeggiatoa communis | reverse complement strand
GGCTCAATCAGATAATAAGGAGGCCTTCAATTCCCCTCAAAACACCGTTTCCGTTACACCTGAGCGATTAAATCCCCACATTTCTAAAAATGAGGCCTCAATACCGCCTATTGAAAACCGCGAATAGAAGCTGAAGCCAAGCCAGAAATGAACCCTATCAATAGGGCTGAAACGAATCAGGGCGTTTTCTCTGAAAACGGCGCGGCCGAAATCACGGTTTACCCAGACAGTCAAGGAGCCGCTTATCAAACGGTAGCTTTACACCCCTTGCAAACGGAATTAAAGGCCGTGAAACAACAACTGGCCAAGATTCAAGGCAATGAACCCTTGATACCCGCGCACGTCGAGGGCCAAACGATTGCCAGCGTCATTTCAGATTGGACAGGATTGCCCCTTGATAAAATACGGCTTACGGATGAAATCAATACCTTACTGCATCTCAAAGACAAGCTATCGGAACGCATTATCAGTCAACCCAAAGCCATTGAAACCTTAGCACTGACGCTACAAACCGATAAAGCGGTTCTTGATAAACCTAACAAACCCATGGGCCTCTTTTTACTGGTAGGGCCGCCGGGTGTGGGCAAAACGGAAACGGCCAGGGCTTTGGCGGATAAGCTTTATAGCGGAGAACATCATCTCGTCACGATCACGCTGTCAGACGAACCGCTCACCCCCCGCTTTTTTTCACCGACATCGGAGGAGGCGAGTGTCTTCCTCACTCAAGCCGTGCAGCATGATCCCCACTGTGTTCTCTTAATCAAAAACATAGAAAAAGCCACGCCAAGGATGCTGGCCTTATTCAAGCCCCTGTTTGACAAAGGCACCGTCACGAATAGCGAAGGCCACCTTATTGATTTTAAAAACACCCTGATCCTCTTCACGTCTCATCTTGGCAGCGAGGCGATCACGCGCTCGGGTGATGACTCAAAAGCCCCGCCTAAGCGTGAAGCCTTACAACAGGCCATGCGTTCCACCTTATCACCGCATTTTGAAGCAGACTGGTTAAGGCAGGTGGTGATTGTACCTTATCAGCCCTTAAACGAATCCGCCCTCCGCGAGATTATTGATCTTAAACTCACCACGCTACAACAGCGTTGTTGGAAAAGCCACCATGCCCAATTAACGTATGATGAACGGTTAGTGAACACCTTGGTCAAACGGAGCACCTTTGTGGAAAGTGGGGGACATCAGATTGACACCCTATTAAAAGAGACTGTGCTACCGGCCTTATCCAGAGCCCTTTTAGAACGCATCGCCAACGGGGAGGCTTTCCCGAGAGTACAGTTAAGCTGCGATGAGGCAGGGCATTTAGTTTACCAGTTTGACCCTGAAGAAAACGAGGGCCCCCCGGAAAGTCATGACGAAACCTTAAGACAAGGGGAAGGCAGGGCTGAAAGGGCTGAAAGCCCAAAAAGGGCTGAAAGGGCTGAAAAGGCTGAAAGGGTTGAAAGGGCTGAAAGGGAAACGTTAAAAGACAATTCAAGAGAAAAAGCGGTGGAAACGCTTCCAAACACGCTGAGTCAATACGACTGTGGTCAATTTCTAGGTGATTTAGAAAACGTATTGCAAGAACTGAAAGGCGTAAAAACGTAACACTTTTTAGCGCCTTTAGCGTCTTTAGCGTCTTTAGCGTTTATTTTTTTAACGCAAGCGGCGCAAAAGAGGCGCAAAAGGCGCAAATCAATGATTGGTGTGGGTACTTTCGCTCAACATCAATTTGACCACGAGATTGTTTCGTTATCGTCTTGGATAACGGTTCCCACCCCAAGGCATAAACGGCATAAATTGCCGTGCCCCTTCCATTACCGGTGACACCGTGTTAGACATCTCATTGACTTTTCGGGTCATGGAGCGGGTACTGGATTCCATCGCCACCGTGGCCTTTCGCAGATACTGCATGTCGTCAGCAATTTGACGCATGTCGCCCGACATTTGGCGCATATCGCCCGACATTTGGCGCAAATCGCTTGAGACACTGTGCATTTCCCCCGACATGTTTTGCATCAATTCCCCCATGCTGGTGACTTGAACGGTCATCATCCCCATATCATCGGTCATCTTGCCCATCGAGACGCTCATTTTCTGCATGTATTGTCGCATTTCCCCCATATCTTGAGACATGGTGGTCATAATGTGTTGCATGGTCTGTACGACATAAAACATGTGCATGCCTAAGGCGACGACGACTAAAATGATGGCAACGGCTATGAAGGTCAAAATCTTGATCTTACGGTTTTGAATATGCTTTTGGAGTTCATGCCCTTGCTGAATTTTCTCCATTGTGATATTAAATCCAGCAAAGGTGTGATTGAGTTGATCGAGAACGTTCGCGAGGGCCAACGTTTGGCTCTCATCCTTGTTAGGGTGAAGGGTTTCAGTCATTGTCAGTTATCAGTTATCAGTTATCAGTTATCAGTTATCAACACCTTTTATAAGGAGAGGGTTGAAAATAAAATCAATTTTTCAGCTAAAGTTTTTGCGCGCAAAAATTTTGGCGCTTGTGTTAAATTGGTATTACTCGTTGCTCACGTTTTGTCTTATTGACTTTTTGTAATATTTTCTGATTTGAATTTATGTCAATGAGTTAGCATTTGTAAACCAAAAAACAACTCAAAAAGAGGGATACTGGTGTCTATTCTTAAGTCATTGATTATTCAATAATCACAAATGTCGAGTACTAAAAATGTGATCATCGAGTATTGAACGCTAATGTTGATTCAATCAACATTCATTATTATAAAGTGAAAAGTGAAAATCAAAACCCGGATGAAAAAGGACTGATAATTGATAACTGATAACTGATAACTGATAACTGATAACTGAAATGAGCTCTGATGAAGATTGGATGCGTGAAGCTTTGCGTTTAGCGACGTTTGCGGCATCATTAGGTGAAATCCCGGTGGGGGCTGTGGTGGTGCAAGGGAATGCGTGTATTGCTGAAGGCTGGAATCAGTCGATAAGCGATCATGATCCGACGGGACATGCTGAAATTGTGGCCTTACGCAAGGCGGCGCAGTATTTAAATAATTACCGTTTAGTGGACAGTACGTTGTATGTTACCCTTGAACCGTGTGTGATGTGCGCCGGTGCGATTATTCAGGCGCGGGTTAAGCGTGTGGTATTTGGGGCTTATGATCCCAAAGCAGGGGCGGCGGGGAGTCGTTTTGATATTTTGAGAGATACTCGCCATAATCATCATGTAGAATGTGTTAGCCGCGTATTGGCAACGCCCTGCTCCGATTGTCTCAAGCATTTTTTTAAAAATCGACGTTAATCATTTTATGGGCAAGCATTGGCACCTACAATGATTAGGATTAAACGGATTATTGATAAAAGTACAACGGATTTTGGACTGATAATTTATAACTGATAACTGATAACTGATAACTGATAACTGATTATGGAACATTTTGAAACTGAAGAACAGCAAGTTGAAGCTTTAAAAAAATGGTGGAAAGATAATGGGATTTCTGTTGTGACAGGCGTGGTTTTGGGTTTAAGCCTGTTGATGGGATGGCGTTGGTGGCAAAACTATTCTGAATTACAGGCGCATCAAGCTTCTGGGCTTTATGAGCAGGTGCAGATATTTTTGACAGGTGAGCAAGCTGATAAGGCTCAGAGTATTGCGGAGAAGTTGTTGTCAGAACATAGTGGCAGTACTTATGCTGTGCTTGCGGTGTTGAATCTGGCGCGTTTGGATTTGGAAAAGGGAGATGTTGACAGTAGCCATGTTCGCTTGCAGTGGATATTGGATCAAAATAGCCGTTTGCCTGAGTTGACGCATATTGCGCGTTTGCGTAAGGCTCGCTTGTATTTATCGGAGGGTAAGCTGGCGGAGTCGAGCCGCTTGATTGAGGGCCTTGATGTGGGTGAGTTTAAGGGGGCTTATGCTGAATTACGGGGTGATATCGCGGTGGCAGAGGCGCGAACCGATGCGGCACACACGGCTTATACTGAGGCTTTGGAGAGCGAGGCGTTGTCGGTGAAGCATCGTGAATGGCTGCAAATGAAGTTGGATGATTTGGCTATGAATCAAGTGGCACGTATTGAGGTGAGTCTGCCGCTATCGGTTGCGGGTAATCCCAGTACGGTGCAAGAGGGTATGATAACTGATAACGACAATGCGGTGGGCAATAATAACACCTTCCCACAACTGTACGACTCGGTGGGCAATAATAATACCTTGCCCCCTCTATAGTTTTTAAGATGATAGTTGTATTGAGAATCTTATGTTTATCTAGGGGAAGACAAACTAAAGTTTGTACTCCTATTTTATGAAACACTCTACAATTCGGTGGGCAACACGTTGCCTACCAGTGATCAAATGATATGTTGCAAGCCCCGTTACTTCAAATTTTTTCACTTTTTCAGGCTAAAGTTTTTGTACGCAAAAGCGTTTGCCTGAAAATCATTTTTCATTTTTCATTTTTCATTTTATTAAGCGGCTGTTCTGGGAATAAGGATAATAGTGAACCACCGGCTCCTTTGGTTCAGTTTACGCCGACTTTGACGGTTAAGACGTTATGGACAGCTTATGCAGGGGGCGGTACAACTAAGAGCTATCTGAAACTGGCCCCCGTTTTTGACAATGAGCAGTTGTTTACCGCTTCGCCGACGGGTAGGGTGCGGGCGTTTAATTTTCGTGATGGCAAGCAGGTATGGGAACAAAAAATAGGGATACCCATTTCGGGGGGGCCTGGTGTTGGTCAAGATTTGGTGTTGGTGGGCAGTCATAAGGGTGATGTGGTGGCTTTGTCTGAACTAGATGGCCATGAGCGATGGCGTACTCAAGTTTCCAGTGAAGTCTTGGTGGCACCCGGTATCAGTCAGGGTGTGGTGGTGGTGCGTACTATTGATGGCAAATTATTTGGTCTGGATAGTAAAAATGGTAAGCGTTTATGGGTGTATGAAGCCAATCGCGTTCCTTTACTGACGTTGCGGGGCATGAGTACCCCTTTGGTTAAAAGAGATGTTGTTATTATGGGATTTGATAATGGCAAAATCGCTTTGTTAGAACTGCATAAGGGCAAAGTCCTCTGGGAATATGCCGTGGGGGTGCCGAGTGGACGTAGTGAATTGGAACGTATGGTTGATATTGATGCCGATCCGTTGTTGGTCAACGACATGATTTATGTGACGAGCTATCAGGGACGGACTATGGCGATTAATTTGGCTAAGGGCGGCAAGCCGTTATGGGAAAAGAAGTTGTCTTCTCATGCCGGTTTGGGTGTTGATTTCGATTATCTCTATGTGAGTGATAGCAATAGTCATGTTTGGGCACTTAATCGTGAATCGGGTGAGGATTGGTGGAAACAGGATAAACTTCATGCCCGTAACGTGACAGCACCGGTGAGCATTGGTAATTATGTGGTTGTTGGCGATAGTCATGGATATCTGCATTGGATGCGGCGCGATAATGGGCAATTTGTTGCTCGTCAAGAACTGGGTGAGGCGAGTATTACGGTGCGCCCTTTGGTGATAGATGGGACGTTAATTGCTTATAACAGTGCTGGAAAAATGGTGGCGTTGC
>JAYQWI020000422.1:0-3791 GCA_035871815.2 Candidatus Parabeggiatoa communis | reverse complement strand
GACATGTGAAGGTCAAAGGCACAAAACATATATTTGACGGGGATACCGTTTATTGGGTTAAGAGAAATCAAAAAGACCCTACGTTAAGTACAAGGGTTCAAAAACTCTTGAAATCGCAAGACGGAAAATGTAAATGGTGTACCCTTGAACTCAGTTGCGAGGATATTATGGAAGTTGACGTGCGACCCGTTTCATGCAAAGTACATTAAAATGTGCGTAACATGAGCTCAATTAGACAGTTTTTAAGTCTATTGTGATAATTCAAAGATTGTGAGGTTAAAGCTACCTCAAAACGACCTAAAGTTTACGTCAACTCCCTTATTGGTTTCAATGATAGGATTCTGGTAAAGCAGGGGGGTAATGTGTTTGTTTAATGAATTAGCTTATTAAACAGTGCTAGATAATCAGATAGGCCATAACGCAAGAAATTATCGATGTATATAAAATGCCGTAACCATAAGCGGAAACAAGCTAAGTCACAGTCCGTGTTTGGTAAGAAAAACACATATTACATATCAACAGTAATATGATAGGTGTTGGATTCGTAAGAATCATTACCACGGTGTAGAGATAATATCTAAGTCTGAATATAGCCAATCTTTGGAAACGGGGTAATTAAGCCTATTAGACTCACCAATATACACGAAGTAGAGTAAACGGTGAGTTGAGTTTATCAAACTTTAATAGATAGGCTTAACAGGATTGTACAAAAAGCTAAAGCCTCTTTGTAATGAAGGGGATATGCCTACGTGTACACTGCTAACTGAGAATAATATGTCATTAAATATATCAATACCATGAGTGGGAAGTAATTCTCAGAGCATGATGAAATGATGTTACGCAAGTGACGGTTTAAAGACATTATTGGAAAGGCCGTAAGGCCAAATAATAACAGTTATTCGATGCGCCGTGTGAGGTGAAAGTCTCATGCACGGTTCTGAAGACGAGTCCCTTACGGCGACGTAGGGGGCTTAGTTTAACCATATAAAACCAAAGATGGAAGGTGGTAAGGATGTTTATATAAATCTACAACTACTGCATGGTCATTGCCATGATACTAAGACCCATGAGGATAAGAAAAGGTATGAAAGAGAATTACTTACCATGTCCGACTGGGTTAAAGTTTGATGTTTTACAGTCAAGCAAATAGCTAGGAGAGGAGCCGTGTGCGATGAAAGTCTCACGCACGTTTTTGAAGACCAGCTCCTTGTGGTGACATGGGGAGTTGAGTTTAACTTAGCTACCACACGCACACCCAAAACTGTTTTTATATACAGTCAAGATGTGTTGTTAAATTAGACCTGTTATTATTACTAATATAGGCAACAAATGTAGGGGCAGGAATTGTGATTAAATTCAAATACAACAAAGAAAAAGCTGTTGAAATGATGATCTACATTGTTTCAAAAGTGGATAATTGTGACAAACACCAGTTGATGAAAACTTGTTTTTTCTCGGATTTGAACCATTTGGAAAATTATGGTCGCCCTATAACTGGGAATCGTTACATAAAAATGAATTATGGACCTGTTCCATCTGAAGTATACAACATGATCCAGCGTCCCTTACCTGATGAGCACTATATTGAGGTAAGAGGTTATCATTTGGAAGCTGTAAGGGAAGCAAACCTGAAGAAATTATCTAAATCGGATATTAAATGTATAGATTATGCAATTAAATTATTGTCTGATATGGATTTTCAAGCTCGAACCGAGATAAGTCATGGATATGCGTGGCAATCTGCTGGACTGAACCAAGAAATATCTTTTGAACTTATGCTTGAGGAAATAGGGGACAAAGAGCTTATGAACTATGTTCGAGGCGGAAATGTCGCTTAACCTAGGAGATGTATTTTATCGTTGGGTTAATTTTGAGAGTGAACCACATAACAAATACTTTATCCTTGTCGCAAAGAAACCTAAGCGATTCTTCTTTATCAACTCAAGTATACCACCATTCATATTACGTAACCCTCAATTAACAGCCCAGCAAGTGGAAGTTCCATCGACATCTCATTCTTTTTTATCTCACGATTCATATGCAAATTGTGTGATGACCGTAGATACGTCTGAAATAAGAAATGTTAAGGACTTTAATTTAATCCCAGAAAATGACAAGTGCGGTTGTGTAACATTAAATGTGTTGGAAGCTATTTATGAAGCAGTCAGGGTAAATGAAACACTTGACGAAGAAGTAAGAGAGAAAATAGAAATCCAATTAAAAAGTGAAATAGATACTAGGAAGCCGTAATATTACAGCTAACAATCCAATTAACAACGACAATCTCTCACTGACGCTTCGTGCTGGCGTGTTATTGGGGCGTTAGTGGGTAATAGTTCTTAATTATTTTCAATATCAATTTTCTTATACTGTCTGTTTGCTGTAATCTGTCGCTGCGAGCATGGACGCGAGTAGTCTCAGGTAGCTAGGCATTTGCTTGCAAATGCAGTACAGCGTCAAGTCATTGGGGAGAACGATTTTTGAGCTTGCGAGAAAGAGTGGACACAGGACGAACCATCGCTCTTATCTGTGGCACGGTCGGGCAAAGGCAAATGGGCATGGATGCCCATTTGCTACGCTTTGCCCCGTGCCACTCCACTTGTCTGAATTTGATACTTCAAAGTGAAGTTGATAGAATGTAACTTAAGATTATTCAATTCAATAAGTTCTAACTTTATCTTGGAGGCGGACTTTCAGCCGCTCAAGAAAGGTGTTAGTGCTTCAATAGATACCTATGCAGATACAACAATATAATGGATTACAAACATTGTCCTTTGAAGAGGTGCTCGGTATACATGAGTTGCTGACAGAAGACTTTCTGAACACGCAGGACCCAATTGAACCGCCAGGAGTGCGTGAAAATGGCGTATTAGTGGAGTCAGCCGTTAATCGACAGCATGTTGGGTTTGGTAAAACGCTGAAATATCCCTCACCGATAGATAATGCAGCCTCTCTTTGTTACGGCATATGCTGCAATCATGGATTTCATAACGGAAATAAACGAGCGGCATTGGTCAGTTTGTTGTGCCATCTTGATAAGAATAACCTGACTTTTAAGGAAGATATTGGTCACGATAATCTATATCGTTTGATGTTGACAATTGCGTCCCACAAGTTTGCTCCAAAAAAAGCAAAATCTGACACTTCAGACGTAGAAGTGAAAGAAATAGCAAGATGGTTGAATAGAAAAACAAGAAAGCTAAAGAAAGGAGAAAAAGTTGTAACCTTCAGGGAGTTGGAAAAAATACTCAGAGAGCATGATATTTATCTAGAAAACCCTAAGGGGAATTTTCGAGACGTAATTAAGTATGAATTAAAAAGAAAGCATATATTCGCAAAAAAAGAGCGCATTGGGAGGCGACTGGGTCACATTCCGTACCCAAGGGAAGGTATGGTGGTAGGCAAGAAAGTCCTCAAAAGCGTTAGGGAGATGTGCAATCTAACTGAGAAAGATGGTTACGACTCCGAAATGTTTTACAGTGCAGAAACAAATGTGTGTAAATTTATTTTCAAATACAAAAAGACTTTAAATCGCCTTGCAAAAACATAGCCCTAACAATGCCATAAACTCGAATAATCGATATCAGCGTAAAATTTAATTCTAACTTGGCCTTGCTCCCGACGCAAAAAGCCGCGCGGGAGAAGAACGTTGGTGCGACCCGTTTGACCCAAAGCATTTATTTATAAGTTATGCGAAAGGTCAGGGCGTGAAATGAGTGGTTATCATTTTATGTGATAACTCAAAAGATGTCGGAATAAGTTTGGAATTAAACCCAAACGAAGCTCTTCCG
>JAYQWI020000421.1:0-6772 GCA_035871815.2 Candidatus Parabeggiatoa communis | reverse complement strand
TTGACTACCATCGTTCACACAGACAATTTCATAAGTAATATTTAAACGATTGAGTACATTAAATAGTCTTTCAAAAAAGGGCCTTAAATTAGCTGCCTCATTGTACATCGGTACGACAATTGATAATTCAATAGAAGGTTTTGTCACTTGAGTGATCGCTGCATTATGATAAGGTATTTCTGCATGACTAATAACGACAAGGATTGTATATAATAAGGATTAACGACAAGGATTGTATATGAAGGGATTTTAGAACGATTTGATTTCAGGCGCTTTTGAAAATCGATATCGTACACTTTCGATAAAGCATGGCTTCTTGCATAAATATTAGTAAGTGAAATGTGAAATTTTATATACAATCCTTGTCGTTATGCGATATCGTACTTTTTCGATAAGCCTTGAAAAAAATCCTTAGATACAATCCACAATCCTTGTAGTGGGCTTGTCGTTATCCGTTATTTTGGATAACGTTTCCGGTGGTTGTATGATCTTCAACCGCTGCAAAAACAGGGTCGATGATGCGATTGTTTTGGATCTGGTTGCCAGTCGTATTGGGTAAAAGATGTACTCCGGCATGATGTGCGCCTAAAATGTCGTTTTCAACAATACGATTATAACAACTGGGAAAATCACTTTGATCGGGGTGTTGGCGTTGCGCTACGCCAATCAGTACACCAAAAAAATGAAATTCATCGTTTTCCCCTTGATTATTGTTAGCTATAATATTTCGTGCTACGGTGCAACCGTAAACCGAGCGAACAAATTTGACACCATCTCCCCAATTGCCTTCAATACAATTATTTTCAATTCGAGTATAAGCGGCATTGTCAAGGCTAATACCAGGCAACTTGGCTTTAGAACTCCCATCTTTCATCAAGCCCATTTTTTCGACAAAATCTTGATTCAATTCAACATCTTGTTGTAATCCGCGCCAACCATTATTGTAGATATGACAATTTTGTATTTGGCAATTCCAAGAGCCGTTATCAATGGTGATACCTTCACAATCATTTTCAGCAATGATGCAATTCACGACGCGCAGATAACCGACGCCATCTGTTGTAATACCCATTTTACGATTACGCCGAAATGAGCAATCTATTATGGTGTTGCGATAGGGAGAAGGATCGTCTGGCAAAAAGGGGCCAAAATTTCCAATGATTTCAGCGGTATGGTGTATTTGGGCGATGAAATCTAAGGGTTCCAGATTTGGCGGTAATTTTAAATCAGTGAGAAAAACCCCACTTTGTTGGCAACGTTCTGCAATACAGGCGTGAAGTACCGTATTTCTCACATCACGCACCATCATAAAACCCACTAAGCCGGCATCGTAAACGGCACAACGTTCGAGTTGCGCCCGATGAACACCGTCAGAAAACAGGAAGCCGACAGCACGAGGTGAAAATATTTCAACGTTAGAAAACAAAAGATCAGTTGCTTTAGTCGCCAAAATGGCGGCACCAAATTGATGGATCCCTTCGTGACGAATTTTGATATTTTCGACTCGTACCCGACTCACTGCCGCGCTGTCGCCTTGGATTATGAAGCCATAATCAACGTTTTTGAAAACTAATTCTGTGTGCCCTAAAACACCGACAAGACGCACACCAGAACGAAGCTTAAGGGTTTCTGTCAGTTCAAGGCGGCCGGCTGGCAGATGCACTTCGCCTCCATTTTCTGGGAGGGTTTTGATTTCTGTGACAAGGCGATTAGTCGTAAAATCGGAGGGCGGAATGATGCGCATGGCGACTTCAGAAGCGGTTTGTGGCATAAAAAAGCTGTTCCGCCTCTCCTGCTGCCATTGTGTCTCAATTTGGGCCGCGAAACGCATTCTTTCAAAAAGGGCCCATTCAAAATGAGGGCTGGGAGCCGCGGGTTCTAGCTTAAGTGTATTAGGCGGAAAATCAGGTGTTGAATCAGGCTGTTCGGATTTAGAACGTAACCCCATTTTTTCCATCACTCCCCTCAATATGAACATGATATACCCCGCTTGTTGTCTTTAATTGATGTCCAGTCTGATAGTGATTTCTGCAAAATCTCCCGCCGTTCCCTTATCAAGCTTACACTGATAAGGTTGATAATTGGCATGAGACACTTCCAAAAGGGCTTCTGAAGGCACTTCAGCCAATGCATAAACAGCACCCTCTTTTCCCGTTACCGTATTGAGATTAACTGCCGGCAAATGCACGGTGGCACCAGAAAGAGGCCTATTATTGTCACTCGCAACCACATTAATCCGTAAGGTTGGAAATTCTTCATGAGCAATACGCTCAAGTGCAACAAGCCCGTCCATACCGCGCCGCGTGTCTATTGCAAAATAAGCGGGTGTACCCCGTACAAAATAGTAAATATCATTAAGCATGAGATAAATGGCTTGAGCAACCGTAGGCCAAGAGTAGACATCGTGAAAAACGGTGACACCGCCGACAGGTAAATAGTCTTTGAGCAATAGAAAATCCGCGATGGTAGAGCTTGTTGAATGATCGCCATCAATGAAGGCAAAATCGATCTCGGTATCGGCCTGTTTAAGTGCTTCTAGGCCCATTATAGGAATAGTTCGTTTTAAACCACGCCCGATATAATCTCCCAAAGTCAGAGAATGCCAGCCATGAATAAAACGGATATAGTCTTCTAACCCTTGTTCTTTGGCAGCCTGTTTTGCAACATCAACCGGATTAATAAAAGTGCGGTGAGGAATTTCTGGATCTATCGCAATCAATCTACCCATCCCATTTGCTCGTAAAGCATGGGCTATAACTAAAGCAGAATACCCAACAAACGTTCCAATTTGATAAGCGACACGAGGACGACGATGGCGTACCAATTGATAGAGTGCTTCTGCTTCTTCATCTTTAATACTCCCCCAAAAAAATTCTTCAAAATCAATATTATATTTTAATAATATAGGGCGATAGGCTTCACGAATTTCCGCGCAAGCTTGTTTAGCAGACTGATCAAGCGGTTGGAAAATGTTATGATTCGCCGATTTTTCCAATTCTTGCCACCATGGATTAGGCCCACCCGGCTTTCCTGCTACTTGCAGAGTTGTCGTATCGCTATTATGAGTATGGTGTACTGTTAGTGGAGGACAAAGCATTTTTCGCAATGGTGTTGCAATGGCCCTTTTTAAAGAAATAGGAAGCACTTTTTTCAGCCAGTTAATCATGTTTGATCATCCTGTTTTTTTTAATTCGTTCTAAACGCTAAAGACGCTAAAGACGCTAAAGACGCTAATCTCTCAAGATGATTTGAAATCTTTGCGTCTATTGCATCTCTTGCGTCTCTTTTTCACGCAAAAGTTATCAAAGTTAATTAAACAAACCCGTTTGGGTACGATGGTTTTACCCTTATGCACTTTAGGCAGAAGTTCATTATGGAAGAGGCCAATTGGCTAAAATGTGCCTTTGAAAAAAGGGGGTCACCCATTTTCCTTGAAGCGGGTCAACGTTAGGTTGACTTACCACAGAATAAAGATCGTATTCACGCGGCTTATCGAAGGGTGCTGTTAATGGGGGTATATCCATAAGCTTGTCCAAAAAATTCAAACCCGGCATGTTTGAAAACATCGGTTTCAGCGTATTCAAGCTATTTACTTTGCTCCAACGAAAGTTGTTGTTATCGTAAGACAAAGACCAAATATCGCCTGTCGGTTCACCAATATCGGGCCGAGGCCTACTGATGGCAAGCACATACCAATCGCCCACAAAAGCCCCCTCTCGTACCAAGGCGTGTAGTGAGATCGATTCACCTAGATAGTATGTTTCTCTATCGGGAAACACTTCCATTAAATTATTAGTCGGAAGTTGATAACGCAACAAGTAGAGTTGTGTGTCGGTGTGATCACCTAATATCAAGATGTTAAGCTTCCCATCCTGAATTTGAACCTCGCAACGTCCTTCTGCTGAAAAAGGGGCCAGTCGTTGATAATACGTCCAGTTAGCACCATCAGGACTGAAACGGTATAGAATACCACCGCGATCCGAAATATGTTCAAATGGACGAGGATGGGAATTATCCCAAACCCCATGCCATCCTGATTGATCTTTGATAATACCCGGCCCCATCCCGGCTACAGCATCTACTGCCTTACCCGGCACTTGACTGACTCCCTTATACATCAGATGGTCAAATGATCGTGTTGGACGTGCCACTTGCCAGTCCGGAGTTGTTTTTTTATGGAAAAAGAACGTGTAGGTGTTGTAGGCTTGAGGAGAGGGGGTACCTGGGTTCCAAATCCATTTTGCGATAGCCGGGTTATTGTTTTCATCAGTGGTCAAATCAACCCAGAATTGCCAATTATATAAACTCGGCAAGGGATCAGAAGGATCCTCGTCTAAAATCATGCCTTGCCAACCTGTCGCGGTTAGCGTTTCAGAATAAGCGTACCAAAGGTTATGGTAACCATTGTGATCGACTCTGGCAGCATTACCGTTTGCTTGATAAGGATTACCATTGGCATCGAAAGCATAATCACCATAGACAATGTGAGGCCGCCCCCCCGCATCAATATGGAAATCACCTAACCTCGACCAATTTATTGGAAGCAGCACTATTGACTCCGCTTTCCAGTTATCCCCTTCTGGACTCAGTAAACGTAGTTCATTTTCATACTCACGTATCATATAAACTTGATTATCCGGGGCTATTTCAAGCCGAGTACGCCATCCACCCAGACCACTAAAATTCTGGGTTTCGATATCACCGACTTCAATCTCTTCAGAAAGCCCACCTGCTGGGGTATGCTTGCGGTAGATTAAATAATCGTGTTCTCCTAACCCGCCGATGTCTTTGACCACCTTTTTAATGTAGGTGATATGCATGACATCATTGGAGTCACTATCTATCTGGATACCAGAAGGTCGATAAACGCCCTCCGTTGTGAGCATAGTCTTGTCCCAGGTATCACCATTTTCAATAGCTAGAATGATGTCGGTTCTCTCATCGGGTTGAAAAGGGGCCGTGGAGTTGGGCGTTTTGGGTTTGGGTTTTGCGTAAACGACAAAGGCGCGACCCGATGACTCTAAAGCGAGATCATAGAAGTAAATGCGATCACGGAATTTGTCTTGAGTATTGTCAATTGAATCTTCAATGACGCTAGCCCCCACATACTTGTTACCACTTAGAACAGGCACTTTCAAAGGGGTCAATTCTGCCCAAACAGACGTATGAGCCAGCCCCATTGCTAATATTAAAACTCGACGGTGATGATGTGCTTTCATTTTTCCTCCATTAACCCACTACAGGGATTGTATATCATATTTCCATTGTAGAGACGCGATGCTTCGCGTCTCTGTTTCGCGTCTCCGTTTCGCCTCTCTGTTTCGACGCGAATCCTCGCTTGCTAGAGACGCTTCGCGATCGCGTCTCTACATACTGATAGGGCATCTCTGTTTCGCGTCTCTGTTTCGACGCGAGCCCTCGCTTGCTAGAGACGCTTCGCGATCGCGTCTCTACATACTGATAGGTGGTAAGCATGAAATGGATTGTTTCGATGCACACCCCGTTTTAATACGGCATCAATATACAATCCTTGTAGTGGGTATTCAAATATTAGAATTTAAAATAACTTTTGTAATAACGCACCACTGCCGACAAAACATCATGCCACGATGGTTGTGGTCGCTCACAAAAATCGTTATCGTTGATAAATAACAATCTACTTTTTAACCACGATAAGCCAATCACAACCTGATAATCGGACTGTATTATGAGATCATATTGACCACGTAATCGCCAGTAAGCTAACCACCGTTTGAATTTGGATGGTGGGAAAGGCTTGATAAATTTGGCACGCGGTAGTTGATAAACCGTTTCACCATTGGGTAATGGCATACAGTCTATTTGTAGTTCTGGACGTTGTAATTGGGCTTGCACAAGGGCCTCTTGTATGCCCATTGCGTGGACATTGATAGGCCAAGCTATCAAAATTCGTTTAATTGAAGTCTCTAAAAAAACGGCCTTGATTTGGTTATTTTTTTGGTAGTGACAAGATAATTTAATGTCTTTTTTACCAAAACGCCCCGCCTCAAAATCATTTAGGGCATCATAATGTAATTGGGCTAAATCAGGTTTAGCAATCAGGTGATAATACACCGCCTTTTTTAAGATGTATCGTTTAAAATGCAGTAAGCTTGTTTGATTTGCGCCATGATTGCTTAATAAATCCAACACGTTGCGGTTATCATAATACAAAACCCAAGTGGGTACCTTAGCGGCGGCTGATAAGTGCCAAATCAATGACTGAGCAGATACGACGATTCGATACCCCATTTCTGCAATGCGTAAACACCATTCCACATCATCAAAATGGATAAAATAATCGCGCCACAAGCCTGCCTCTTTAGCCACTTTGGCACGGATTAATAACGATGCAGCGGCAACATATTCTACATCCATATAAGGTTGACAGTGCATCAAATGTTTACTTAAATCAGCCTCGGAACGAAGTAGTTCTTGTGCCGAATAACCTTGCCATGCGGGAATGGTTTCTAAATGGCGAAACAAAATCAAATGGCCGATATTCACCTTGCGATCAATAAAGGCACCCATTTCGTTAATGCGCCAAGGGTAATCTAATTGCATCATCGTGGAACCGGCTACAGCAATATCAGGCTTCGCTTCTAATAAAGCCACTAATTCAGTGAGTGCCCTTTGGTGTACCAACACATCGTTATCTAATAACCAAAAGTATTGATAGCGCCCATCAGTCTGTTCAAAAGCCCACTGTAAACCCGTATTAAATCCCCCAGTACCACCGAGGTTTTCTTGATTA
>JAYQWI020000420.1:0-2583 GCA_035871815.2 Candidatus Parabeggiatoa communis | reverse complement strand
CTGTTAATGCCAACCATTTTGATGAATTGATATTTCCCAAATGGATCGATTAAACTGTTAAATATAGCAACGCTAAACAATAAAATGCTGAACAAAAAACCAAAAAATTTAAGGTAGGATAAATGAGACATAAAAATTAAGAGTTAATGGAGGCCGAAAAATTTAATGGTTTGTCAAATAGTGTTGACTTTTTGTTAAATGTTAAACTCTGTTTAACAGAAAATGAGGGTTTGAACACTTAACACCTATCCGTTTTCTATAATGCGAGGTTTCGATGCCTCGCGTCTCTGTATTTGTAAACGCGACGCCTCGCTAGAGACGCGAAGCATCGCGTCTCTACAATGGAAACAATCCCTTAAGCGTTGTACTTTTGACAAATTGATAGGTGGTAAGGGTTTGAACAAATCTAAAAAATAAGGATAGGATAGGGTAATACTAGAATGAAAGAAGAGGATAATATATCACAGCGTTGGATTTTTATCATTGGGTGCTATAACTCAGGCACTACTTTATTGGAGAGGATTCTTCGACAACACCCCTCTATTGCTGGCTTACCCAATGAGGGGCAGTTTTTAACTGACGCGCTGATTGAACCAAGAGCTGTCGGTGTTCCTCGTTTATGGGCGGAAAAAGAAAACTTATTTCGTTTTTTGCCGGATCAGGAAAATGCTAAGGGTATCCAAGTCAAGCAAGATTGGATCGCTTTATTGGATAAACCTGATGCCCCATTTGCCGTAGAAAAATCGCCAACCAATTCCGCTAGAACCTTATGGTTGCAACATCACTTTAATTCCCCTTACTTTATTCATATTGTTCGCAATGGTTATGTCGTCGCACTGGGTATCCATGAGAAGGTATTAAAGTCTTTTGGCCCACATGCCATGCCGGGGCTTTTGCATAAAGCGGCTAATCAATGGACACGCAGTCTAGAAGTCGTATTAGAAGATGCCCCCAAGCTCGAACATTTTTTGGAAATTCGTTATGAAGATTTAGCGCGTGATCCTGTCGGTATCACGAATCAGATTTTTAATTTCTTAGGATTGCCAGAGCTTTCGCCTGAAACATTGAGACAAGAATATCTCATACATGGTTCCTCTGCACAGATTGAAAATAAAAACGTTGTCCGTTTAACACAATTGACTCAAAAACAGGCGAAAATTATTGAGGAGAGGGCGGGTACACTATTAAAGAATTATGGTTATTATAGGCATAACTTATGGTTCGATCATGTAAAAACTATAATTCGCGCATTAGGCAAATTACGGCACAAATTATTTAGTTGCAGGCGAAAAACCAAGTCATTCTAAGAGACGTTGTTGTAAAGCCGTTCGTTAAGTGGTATGAGATTACTGCACGCGGGCACAGGGTGGGCAAAGTCTTTGCCCACCCTCCTCATTATTAACAATTTTCGTTCCCAATTGATTTTGCGGCCCTCTTTCCAAATTTATGAAAGCTTTTATTTGTTTTAAAACTACTGATAATGACTTTTGCGCCTTCGCGCCTTTGCGTCTTTGCGTGATAAAATAATCAGTGCAATCAGCGTTCTATCAGGTTTTTATATACAATAAATCAACGGGTTAATCATATCATGCCAACAAATATTTATAAACTCCCTTTAATATTAGAACCACAACCAGAAGGGGGTTACACGATAACTTGTCCTGTGTTGCCTAATTTTGTGACGGAAGCCGATACCCCGGACGAAGTCATACCGAATGTCACGGATGCATTAGCGGCACTTATTGAAGCTTATGAAGATTTAAAACAACCCTTGCCTATTATCTTACAACCTTTACCTTCTGGTTCTACGCTTTGGTCAGATACGAAGTAAGCGAAGCTAAATGTTAATTCCGGTTTCATCAACATGAACTATCGAGAAGTGGCTACTAAACGACATAAATTGGGTTGCCAAGAAATCCCGCGTCGAGGGGGTGGCTCTCATCGTAAATGGTTCAATCCAAGCAATGGTGCGGCTGTTCCAGTACCAGACTGGGGTAACAAGGATTTGAAGCGGGGTACACTTCGTCATATTATTCGTCAACTGGGTTTAGATTGGGAAGAATTTAAGCGAATTTGAATGGTGATATCATAACGAGTAAACCCTTATCAATAGTGTTTGAATATTTCGCATCAAGCTAAGCATAATGACTTTTGCCCCTTAGCGCCTTCGCGTCTTTGCGTGATAAAAATTTAATGAGATAGAACACTGATTAGATTAATTGAGATCAGCGCAAATCAAGATAATCAGCACAATCAGCGTTCTATCACGAATACATAAGTTGGCCTTTCCAATAGTGGATATCAAAACAGTGACAACTGATAACTGCTAACTGATAACTGATAGGGCCTAAGTTCGTTCAATCCTGTTCAAAAACTGATAATGATTAATTGACAAATGACAATTGATGAAATTATTACATTTAATCCCTACTTGTCTAAAAAGACTAACAGCTACCATTTATGCCGATATAACTCACTCTGCCATTTATTATGGATTTTCTGAACCTGCTAACCGACTACTTCACCTTCTTCATCAAGTTCCGTATTCTTTGTCAAATGCGCCCATTCCATAAATCCAATATT
>JAYQWI020000419.1:0-2458 GCA_035871815.2 Candidatus Parabeggiatoa communis | reverse complement strand
GGGTAATCTTTACCAACCGATTTACTTAGGTGTGCGAGATGACATGGGTTTAGAAGAGTGTTTCATTTCACAATTGAAATATAAACCAGAAGGATAAAACGCTTTAGACGGCATAATAATCCTGATTATCTCTGATTTATTTTTCAGCGTTAATCAGTTTAATTTATTTTGCGGCCTGATTGGAGTGCAAAATTTATTTTGCGGCCTGATTGGAGTGCAAAATTTATTTTGCGGCCTGATCGGAGTGGTTCTGGTAAGAGAAGTAGCCGCTAACGTATGTGTGGTGCTAACGGCATTGGAGAGGCGATACCTGAAAAACGTTGACTCTAAAAACATAAATTTATCAAGACAATCAATCACCTTGATTTCACCTGCAAGCCTTTCGGCACTATCCATTTTTCGGCTAATTCAAATAACCCTTGGACTAATAAAGCTAACACGGCGGCGGGTATCGCGCCTTGTAAAATCAAACCCATATCGTCTAAACGAATCCCGGTTAAAATCGGTTGCCCATAACCACCTGCCCCAATTAAGGCCCCCAAGGTTGCTGTGCCGATATTGATGATGGCGGAGGTTTTGATACCAGCAAAAATGGAACGATAAGCCAAGGGTAGTTCAATCAATCGTAAACGCGCCATTGGCGGCAATCCTAAAGCTTGGGCGGATTCTCTCAGTTGGGGTGAAATATCATGTAATCCGAGATAAGTATTGCGGACAATCGGCAATAGACTATATAAAAAGAGGGCCGCAATGGCCGGCAAATTGCCAATGCCTAACAAGGGAATCATAAACACCAAGATGGCTAAGGAAGGAATGGTTTGAATCATGCCCACGATGCCTAAGATGATTTGACCCAATCGGCTAGATTTAAAGGCTAAAATGCCTAATGGAATTGAGACGATAATAGCGGCAAACAGTGAAATGCTGACCAAAATGAGATGTTCAATTGTGAGTTGATACAAACGGCTGAACAGCGTTTCTTCAGGGATGTCGATTTGAATCTTGAATTTTTCAGCTAAAAAATCAGCGGCGACTTGCCCTCCAGGGACTTTGTCTAATTTAGCGCGGGCATTCATTTTCGTCATCTCTTCCTCCGATATCTGCCCTTCTAATTGATGTAAGGCTTTGATGACTTGGGGCATGCGTTCAGTTAAGTCGGCACGATAGACGAACAGGGCATAATATTTTGGGAAATGTTGTAAATCATCTTCCAAAACTTGCAAATCATAGTAAGCCACTTCACCATCGGTTGAGTAAGCATCAACGACATCAATCGCCCCTTTCTCTAGGCCTTGATAAGCGAGCGCATGGTTAAGTCCACGCACATCGGTTTGCGGCAGTTGATAGGTTTGACGCAAACTTTGCCAGCCATCATTGCGAGCCATAAAGCTTTCGCCAAATCCGAATTTTAGGAAAGGATAATGCCGCAAATCAGAGAGTTTGCGAATGCCATATTTTGCTGCGACAGTTTTTTTCATGCTTATCGCATAAGTGTTATTAAAACCCAGCGGTTTCGTCATGAGTATATTATCTTGAAGCAGTCGCCTACGAATATCTTCGACTGTTTCTAGTCCACTGCCAGCAAATAATTCTCGCGTTATGCTACCCGTGTATTCAGCATAAATGTCAATATCACCTCTTATCAATGCTTTCCAAAGCACTTGAGTGCCACCCAATTCGCGCCGATGACGGGTTTGAACTCCGGTATGATTGACTAAATGAGTCATCAATTCACCCAAAATGACACTTTCTGTATGTGTTTTGGAAGCGATTGTAAAGGTTTCATTGGCTGATAAGAGTGTCGTGTGTGTTATCATAAAACACAGTAAAATGAAGCCAATTTTTTTCATGAGGGGTTTCCTGTTAAAGCTTTAAGAGGATAATAAAATGATACGCTTAGCGCCTATAAGTTTGGTCAGACACTTTTTTTCTTTACTGCGAACACAAAGTACCACAAAGAATAAGTCATTTTTCCCCCGTTTTTGCACGCAAAAACTTTTGCTTTGCGTCTCTTGCGTCTCTTGCGTTCTTTTCCCTATTTAAAAAAATTAAATTCCCAGAGTACCTAGCATCCTTCAATCCATAAACGGCCTTCATGTAGAGGAACGGTGTGTTTTCTATTTTTCCATTTCGTGTTTCTGTCTCTGAGTTTTTCAAAAGAAAAACTTTTAAATCCCGCTGCAAGAGCCAGTTGCCCCAGCCATTTTTCAACCGGCAAATAAACCCCGTAGGGCGCGGCATCTCCAATCACAATTAAATGAGTTGTTTTACTTTTATTATCAATTAATTGTTTAACCCAGTCTGCTGAAAAACAGGCTGAGTAACGAAACCACCGATGCTTTGGAGTCCAAAGTGGTTGCGAAGGAACTTTCTGCCAAAGCTTTGGACTCCATTAATTTTATTTCATAAAAATAATTTCACACCTAGGGGCGACGTGGCATGTTCGCCCTTTTGAATT
>JAYQWI020000418.1:0-5870 GCA_035871815.2 Candidatus Parabeggiatoa communis | reverse complement strand
TACATCGTGATGCTGAAAAGACTTGGGAAATATTCAACACCACTAATTCGGGTTTACCAGTCAATGATATCCGTTCTTTATTCGTCGCTAATGGCGAACTTTGGATAGGCACTTGGGGCAGTGGTTTAGCACACTTAACGTTCGGTCAAAAATCTCAGCTCTGTACACTCAATGAAAGTGATTGTGAAACCATTCTCAGCAAAAATGCCGCAATCATCATTGCCGGGGGTGGTGCTGACGGAGACAATGCCCTTTGGGATACCACAGCAGCAATCTCTGAGAGCATTTACAAAATGCTCAATCTGAGAGGTTTTGATCATGATGAAATCAACTACCTCTCCCCCCAATCTCATGCCGATTTCAACGGCGATGGTCGTGACGATTGCATCGTGGATGCACCCGCTACACCAAAATGTCGGATTAACCCGGTAGATAATCCGATTCCAGAACGCGACATCACAGTTGACGATATTCGCAACACGCTAACCTGGGCCAAAAGCAAAGGTCAATTGGAACAACCGCTCTACCTATTTTTCATCAATCACGGTGGGCCCGATAAATTTCAACTTGCCAACGGCCGTTACCTTGATGTCATTGAATTTAAAACGATTTTAGATGATTATCAAAATGAGACCGGTAATCAACTCGTGCTAGTGATAGATGCCTGTTATTCAGGCGTACTATTGGAAAAACTCATTGCGCCCAATCGCGCCATTATCAGTAGCACCGGCAATGGATTAGCTTATTTTGATCGCGAAACGAAACAAGGTTTTAGCCGCTTTTTTGCAAAGGCTTTACTCCAGGGGATGAATTTCTATGAAGCCTTTGACTCTGCCAGTGGAGAGCAGATCAAATTTGTGAAATCACTGAATATTGATCAAGAACAAATCCCACAATGGCACGATGGCAAAGAAGGCGAATGGCTTCGTGAACTCACTATCAATGGTAGTTTTGTTACCGGCGACACGACATTAGCGGTAGAATCGCTGAGCCATTCAAAGACATTATCTGCCGGGCAAAGTGTGCAATTGCAAGCTCAAGCCAGTTTAGCTCAAGGCACAATCAAACGTGTCTGGGCCGTTCTCAACCCCCCCAAAGTCAACCTCATCATAGATACCAATGGTACACCCATTTTGGGTTTTCCCCATTTGAATCTGCATCGCAGCTTTGATGAAAAGGTTTGGGAAACGACTTGGCACAATGCCGTGTACAACGGCGATTATGAAATCACTTTCTATGCCCAAGACAACGAGAACAATATTGCCAGTAGCGATAATACCGTGATTATCAGCGTGACAGATGGCGTAGAAGCACCAGAACAAGCCAGTGTGCAAATTATGCTGGAAAAAGATCGCTTACGCCCAGGAGAACACTTCAAAGCCGAAGTGATTGAAAATTTAGGTTGGGGCTATGATTTATATATCGCCTTAGTGTTACCGGATGGACAATTTCTGACCTTCAATAAAACCAACCAACCCGCCATCAATGAAGTCAAAAACTGGCGTGAGCAAAGGATACAAGCTCGCCCCAAAACCCTCATTGATTTCACTTGGCCTTTGGGATTACCAAAAGGTGAATATTGCTTCTATGGCATTTTGTCGCCAGAACAGGAAAATGTGCTTAAAACATTAGCTCAGAATTTATGGGTATGGGAACAGCAGTGTTTTGAAATTTACTGACTGCTTATCATTAAAAATGAGAGTTGTAGTGTGGGTAGAGCGTAGCGTAGCTTCGCTATACCCACCATTTTCCACTGAATTGATAATCAAGATGAATGGACAAGAATCGAAACCCACCCAAACTGATGGAGGAAAATCATAAATGAAACTCAAGTCTGTCTTGCCTTTGAACAAGGTAGCCTGGTTAGCTATGGGCAGCTGCCTATTTCCTTTGAATCTGTTGGCGCAAGGCTTGCCTGATTTAGGCGCAGCACAAGCCACCGATGTCGATAATCAACCGGTTGCGTCGGCAACAACCTTTGCTGGCGGCCTTTCTGTCAATGAGCTGACTTTCCTTAAAGAAGATAACATTGATGTACAAAAACCCGCAAAAATAAGGGGAGCAATCACCGTTGATCCCAAGGATGTTGGACAAATAGCGGATATTGTCGTTTATGTCAGTTTCGCCACGCTTGATAATCCGGGGAATCCCGCTTTCTTTATGTTGGCAGAAAACGGAGAAGTGTTACCTTGGGACTTCGATCCGCTCAACTTAGTGCCTTTTATACCACAAGTTGAATTACAAAGCACTCAACAGATTGACATCTACAATAGTCAATTGCCAGAGGGTAAACTGCAAGTCTTTTTCGGCTATCTCCTAGCAGATGCCCTTATCGTTAATCAACAGCCCCTTGATATAGCGATAGAAGCGATTCCTTCGATAATCCAGGATGTCGAAGTTGAAGAGCCCGAATTTTCGCTGGAGATAGATACCACACCGATGCTTTCAGAAGAGGCAGATCGGTTGGTGGGACAACTGGGAGTACGTTGGCCAATTGGTGCCGTATTAAAAGTGGGTTTTGATTTTACAGAAGCCCAGTTTGAAGAGTATCCTTCCCCAGTCTGTCTACCTAGCATGGCAAAAGAGGATTGTGAAAATGCAGTTGCAGAGCACGTTATCACCTATGCCAGTGAATGGAGCCAATACGGTAATCTCTATTTTAAAAAGGCAGCATGGGATGAAGCCGATATCCGTATTCGTTTTCGTGAAGTGGGTTCGTATTCGTATATTGGTACAAATGCTAAAGGTGTCTCGCGTGATCAACATACCCTGAATTTGGCCTTAAGTTTTCTTCAGACTGATAAAGCCTTTAAACGCACCGTAATCCATGAATTGGGTCATGCCATTGGTTTACAGCATGAGCATATCAGCCCAAATATCGCCTACACTTGGAATGAGGAACAAATCATTGCAGATATGGCGAAACGTGGATGGAGTGCTGAAAAAACACGTTCCAACATCATAGACAATTTACTCACCCGCCACTCAAAAAGTGCTTTTTTTACGACAAAATTCGATCCGCATTCGATTATGATTTACCCCATTGCTAAAAAATGGGTATCAGAAGTTGATCTGGCCGACCTGGAACGTTGCCCGGATGCTAAAACGACTGACTATTATTGTGTCAACAGAGGAGATGAACTCTCAGAAAGGGATAAACAGGGCATTGCCCAATTTTATCCGCGCAGAGAAAAACAAGGAAACGGTTGCTCAATGACTTATGATCCGACTGGATACCAAGCCGGTACGCCTAATTGGGATGGACATAGTGGCCAGATCGTCTTTAATAATCCCACTCATTCCAAGCTTAAAGTGAGGCTGTATAACCCTGAAACGCTGAATAGGCAGAGTTGGGACATTGCGGCCAAAAAGAGAGCCAGACTATTCAGTAAAGGCACACCATTTGAAGTGAACATGGCTTGGGGTATTCAAGTCGGCGATTCTCCCATTTGTATTCTCAAAACCGTGTCAGCATGGGATGAGGAGAAAAAGACTTTCCACACCTCAACAAGCTATATGCCGGGTTTGTGAGAGTTATTGATCACAAAAATGTCGAGTTTATATTAAAATGACTTACAATCTTTCATCCAAAATGAGGTATAGCAATGCGCTATCTACTCTTCTGTTGTTATTTTATCATTTCCCCCGTTTTTGCCATTTACGATTTAGTGTCCATTGACATAACACCAAGTAATGAAGGCACAACATTTTGCTTTCTGGTAGATGGGCCCCAAAAAAGCCTCACGATGTATCTGGCATTGACAGAGAATGAGCAAGATTTCTCGTTTTTTGACGATAAATTGGCTTTAACACCCTTACAATCTGACAACCCAGCCCCGGTTTTTCTAACCAAAAAAATGAGGCCCAGTTGTTTTGGGCCCTATCCTCATGAAACCTTACAAAACCTCAAGCTGTACGCTGGGGCAGGCACTTCTTTTGAGGAAGTCCTTCAAAATCAAGACTATATTCAGTTTTTTAACGGTTTTCCCAGCTTAGATCGGGCAGAAAAAAACTGGACAGTCATGGTTTACATCGTAGGTTCCAGTTTAGAAAGAGTCGGCAGGACGACAAAAGGCTATGCCAGCCAAGATATTTTAGAAATGCTGGCCGGTACCCGAAATTCTCCAAGCCATGATATCAATCTCCTCCTATCGACAGGCGGTTCATCACGTAGCGGTTGGAAAACGGTTAAACGCTCCCTGGTCCGTAATGGACAATATTATGTCTTAGAGGATTTAGGCCAACAAGCCATGTCCAATCCCCACACCTTGACTGATTTTGTCAACTGGGCGACAACCGAATTTCCTGCCCAACACAACGCGCTTATCCTCTGGAATCATGGCGGCGGTACCCAAGGTTTTGGACAAGACACGGCTCAGTCTGCCAATGCCAAAATGATGAGCCTCAAACAACTGCATGAAGCCTATCAGACAATCCGTCAACAAAGCGGCAAACCCTTAGATATTGTTGTTTACGATGCCTGTTTAATGGCCTCTATTGAAGTAGCCGAAATCACCGCAACCGTTGCACAAACCCTGTCAGCTTCTGCCGAACTGGAGCCGGGGCATGGTATTGACTATGAACACCTATTGCGTCATATCAGCACCTCTCCCCCCACTGATGGCATTGCTTTTGGTCAAGTGGTTAAAAACGGTTACATTCAACACAGCAAAGAGCAAGGTAGTTTTGAAGAGTCACAAATCACTTATAGCGTATTTGACTTAACCCAGTTACCCTTGTTTACCGAAACGTTTGGACAATTTGCCACTGAATTTAAGGCCTTATTACAGAAAAAAGGATTTTTAGATTATCAAACACTCAGTCGCGGCATCATTCGAGCCCCCGGCTATCCCTTGAGACAAACCGGTCAATTGCGTTCATTGCGTTCTAGCACAGACAATAAACAAGTTCGCATCGATTTGTATAATCTCTTACAAACCATTGGCCCAGATTTTGACGCCTTTAGCGAATCAGCCCAAACCTTATTGCATCTTCTAGATCAAGTGATTGTGGATTATGAAGTGAACGACAACGTGAAAGCCATTAAAACGGAAGCGGGGCGCATGAGTATTGATATTGGCATTACGGATACAGGCCATTTATCAACCCTACCGGCTGCCTACACCCTTTTTAATGAAGGCTTAGTGTATTATGATGAACGCCGACAAAAAGATAATTATAAGCCCGAGGCTGAAAAAGTCTGTCCAAGAGGCATGACTTGCGCGTTTGCCCAATGGCTTGAATTAGAAGCCAATGATATACTCGGAATTGACGCTTATTTTGGACAAAAACAGGATGATCGGTCAACGATTTACCTGATTGAACCAAAAGTCTATCAATATCAAGCCTTATCGACTGATTTAGAACTCACCCTTGATGGGAAGCCAGCATGTCAATATCAACTCTGTGTCAATGACAGCCATTGTGAAGACATCACCTTGACTCAGCAAGGCCAGCAATTACTCGCTGATGTCTCATTGAACGACTCACCCGCAGTACTCTCTTTTTGCCAAAAAGCGGTGTGTGGAGTCGCACAGCAAATCGGCGGTATTTGGGGCCGTGATGATATCTTATATCCTGATGACAAGATCATCCCAAACACCTTGCATGTTCAGCTCAAACAAATCGAACAACGACAAGGTAATCCCCTAACCGTTGAAAACCCAGAACAAGTGACTTTAAAGAAAAGTTGCGAAGCCAAAAAAGGGGCCATTTGGATTGGCTATTACAGTCTAAATAGACAAGAAAAAATCGCTCTTTTGTGCGATAGCGGCGACTGTATCTGTCAAGAAAACGATGTCGATCCGGGTTGTCAAGAGATTGGTTTTAAAGCAGGCATACAGCTCATCCAAGCCAAATAAAATCAAAAA
>JAYQWI020000417.1:0-3225 GCA_035871815.2 Candidatus Parabeggiatoa communis | reverse complement strand
CTCATAACCCCTCATGGGGATGCGTAACCCCTCTACTCATGCGCGATCCGGCCAACCCATAGCTAATTGAAAGAGCCAAAATCGGCCCGGATCGCTGATGGCTGACCTTCGATCCCCGGGGTGATTTACTTCACTGACGATAGTAGGTTTAACCATGATAAAAATAGTGATATATAATGATTGACTCAATTTATAAGCTTGCACTTGTGTCAGGCCTCTATAAAATACTGATAACTGCGTTTTCGCTGTTTAGGGTATTTTACATTAATATCATATTTATCAATCTCTTTTTAAATAAATTACCCCAACGCTTAATTATGAGTCATATAAAGTTTAAGCGCGTAATTTAGCAATCTTTTCCCAACGCTTTTGCTTGGTTTTTTTTGAACCCCCTTGAAATTGATAAATCTCTTCTGCTAAATCAGCCAATTCTTGTCGCCATTCTGGCTCCCATTTTTCCAAGGCTTGCTGAATACACTGACCTAACAAATCTGATAAAGGGCTATTCGCCTTTTTGTTTTGCTCAGTACGTGCTTTTTCAAATTCAACACGCACTGTCTTCAATATTTTCTCTTCCGCTGATAACCCCTTATCTTCTTGTTCTTCAAGCTTTTTTTGAGTGTTTTGTCTCAATGCGTACTCAGCTTGTTCATGCCGTGCCATTTGCCCATAACCGGTTGCCGTTTTGGCACCTGCGCCTAACCATTCTAAAGCCGTTTCCAGAAATTCAAAAGCCTCTTGAACGGGCACGTCATCCTTTGGGGAACGCGCTGCCATCATAAAGCAAAATGAAGCGTTTGGTTTCACCGCTAAAAAAGGAATGGGTATGGGATTATGCCAATCGGCCGGTATTTTGTCTGAAGCTTTATCAAGCTGCTTGATTTGATCACCCTTTAAATACCATTTATCAAAATGCGGTGTCATCACATCGGCCGTCAATTTTACCGGATCAATTGGAATCGCATCAAAACAGATCAATTGTCCAACACAAGGCGCATTGCTGTCTTCTGAACCTAGCCACGTCGAAATCTTTTTAGGATCAACGTCTTCCCATTCCATCCAGGCCCGTAGCAAACCTTTTACCCCACTTCCTGCTAAATACGGCACGCCCAATGTGGGATGCCAAGCAAAACCGTTTTCGACGGGATGCGGTAAGCCTAAACCCGTTGCAAAATGCCAAGTGGTTTTAAAAATGCGGAAATCGCCTTGCAAGGCATTCATTAATTGCAACATCCGTTCTTGATATTGCTTGAGCATAGTCGGATCACCGCAACAGCCCTTGTTGTCTAAACATCTGGCCGTCTCTTTTACCCATTCCATTTTCCCGTCTTTTTGCTTGTCTTGTTTAACCTGCCAATGCTCATCATATTGATCAAAAAAACGCTCGTACCACAAGCCATGATGACTGTCTTTGACTCGTTTCGGATAAGGCGGTTTATCAAAACCTTTATAAAGTGGTGTTGTCATGACTGATGCCCTTTGTCACTCTCTGCCATAAACGCATTCGCAAATTTCTTCACCCAATCCATAAATACCATTGCTTCTGCTTGGGCCGCTAAATAAACTGACATCGGTTCCTGAGTAATACCATCTAATAAATCGTTATGTTTCTGAAAAGGTTGATTTTCTCCAGTCAACCAATCAGATAGCAACTTGTAAAGCAAAAAGTGGGTATCTTCTTTACCGTCTGCTTTAGCCTCTTCTTTCTTTTTACTCCGATAAAAAGCGGCCGCTTGCCCTAACCCATTAGCATGAATCATAAAAGGTAGCGCGGAAGCATAACTTTTATATTCTTTCTGATTCGTCTTTGGCGCATTGGCCGCCGCTTTGACGCGAACCAAGGCAAATTTTGCGCGTTGTTGTTGCATGGTTTGCATGATGAACTCCTTTGCTTAAATCTTATCCACTTGTTGAAACCAAGGCCAGGTTTTTGATTCGGAAACGATATCAATGTGCTTTTCAGATAACTTTTTCTCAAGCTCAAAAAGCTCATTAACCAGAAATTCCAAACCTAAGTCACTAATAGCACTCTGATCGTTCTGATCATTGTACTCGGTATAACCTAAGCCATAGAGTTTCAACATATACTGCCTTTTAAATTCATCAAGAGAACAGTCACAAAAATGTTTTTTTGCCTTTAATCTTCCCCATAATTCAGCCGTCGTCATCTGGCCCGATGAATCAAGTTCCGTCAAAATGTTATAGAAACTAGAAGTATCAATAGCAAATTTAAGAAAGGGCAAAGTATTGAAGTATTCATCCTTATTCGGATTCACTTTGATATGCGCCGGCACCTTGATTTCCTTTTGATACTCTTTTCTTTGCGAAATCAGATAGTGCTTGGTTGAGACAGCCGTTAAGCGCGTCATTGAAAGCAAAGCCAACTGAATGGCATTGGAACCGCCCGTCAAATTACACCAAATTTCTTTCCCTTGTTTACCGGGTTGGCTAAACCGATACGCAACTTGAATCATTTTATCAAAGCAATCTTGATAATTATCAATGTTCACCTCACACCAAAATACTTTTTTTCCCACCTTTGGGCCGCGTTTCCAAACATTTCGCAAATTTTGCACAATTTCAGTGCGTACATTGCTCGGTTTCTCACAGCCCTGATAATGAAAGGCCGATAATTGCCTTTTAATGACTTCTTCGCTGGTAAAAAGAACAATGGCTTCAATTTTGCCAATATTTTCTTCTTTATGCGTAATGCCGCCACTGCTACTGAAGAGTTGAATGATTTCCGGTGTTGCTGTTTGATCTTCAACCCTATCCAATGCTTTCTCAATATAGTCAACCGCACAAGTGACAGCGCCTACTGCTCTGCCAACCCCCATAAAATGAAAAACACCCATTATTTAAACTCCTTTGTACTGATTTGTAGAGTCACTTTACACCATCCCATCCCCACCGTTTCATTACCGCCCAATTGCAGATAAGCATGCTCTGCACTAAACAATTGCTGAGTCCATCCCATGAGATTGTTAGCAGTCTGAAGCGCCTCATTTAGGTAAACCGGTTGCGCGACTAATGTCACATACAACAAGGTATCGGGCGGTAAGGTTTCTTCATACCACAGATTGTCAGAGGCTTTCGTCTCATTCTTCAGTTGAATATGGGCATTGAGGGGTGTGGCATAGTCGGTGATATGGCGAAATAGATCATCGTTGACAATCACCAATTGTTTTTCTAAAGCCTTTTTGGCATCTTCTCTACCCATCAAAG
>JAYQWI020000416.1:0-22844 GCA_035871815.2 Candidatus Parabeggiatoa communis | reverse complement strand
ATCTACAATGAAACCCTTTTCAAAATGGACAATTGCTGAAGTTGAAGACACATTTAATATCGTGATACAAAAACACCATAAACGCCTGACGCAATGGTTGAATGAAACAATTAAGCTCACCCCGGCAGAGGAAAGTTTGCTAGAAGGGCTTCGTGATAAATTACAAGATCATGTGTGGGATTGGAACGAATCGGAATTAAAGGGAAAATTTATATTTCCCTTGTTATTAGCAGTCAACTTTGATGAGGAACACTATCAATCTTTTATGGAGCGTGATATCGCCGTAAAAATTGACGACGAAAACTTATCAGGCACCGTCGATTTTCTAGTCGCCAGTGGCAAACGTTATCCTAAACACCCCTACTTTTTCATTCATGAATTTAAAAAGGAGCATGACTCATCAGGTGATCCATTAGGACAATTGTTAATCGCTATGGTAGCGGCTCAGAAATTGAATAATGATAATCAACCCCTTTATGGTTGTTATGTGATGGGCCGACTTTGGTTTTTCGTCGTATTAGAGGGTATTGACTATTCAACCAGTCTTGCTTTTGATGCGACAAAAGACGAGATTAAAGAGATTTTTGGTATCTTAAAAAATACTAAGGGATTGATTCTAAAGCTCATTAATTGAAATTCCCCTTTATTTTAAAAAAACTCATTTTCCACTCTAACTCCATTCTTGCGTATCACGTTTATAATAAAAATTTTACAATAATTGAAACCCTTACCCCTTATCAGTTCGTAGAGACGCACGGCCGTGCGTCTAAGAATTGAAACCGCTAACCTATGACAACAAACCCAAACATCGAAAAACTTGATCCACTTTTAGCGCCCTTAGAAGGCATTAATCTGATTGAAGCCAGCGCGGGTACGGGTAAAACCTATACCATTACCACTTTATTTATCCGTTTAATTTTAGAAAAGAATTTGACGGTGGATAAGATTTTAGTCGTTACCTTTACTGAAGCGGCGACAGAGGAATTACGTGATCGCATTCGTCGGCGTTTACGCGAAACGGTGACGGCCTTTGAACAAGAGGATAGAGCAGATGAAGTCTTAGCCGGTTTGATGCCTCAAGATGAGGCGCACCGTCAAGAGACTATTTTCCGATTAACGAATGCGCTACGTGGTTTTGATGAGGCCGCTATTTTTACCATTCATAGCTTTTGCTTGCAAATGTTACAGGATAATGCGTTTGAAAGTGGCGTATTGTTTGATACCGAATTAGTCAGTGATCAATCTCATTTATTGCGCGAAATTGTTGACGATTTTTGGCGGCAAGAGGTTTATGATGCTGACAAGCTGTTTACCACTTATTTGCTGGAAAATGGCTATAACAAACCGAGTAGTTTGCTTAAAACCTTGAATTATGGCCAATATGTTGGACAGCCTTTTTTAAAGATTATTCCTGATGAAGAGGCTCCGCTGTTGGAGGCTAAAGCGTTAGCGTTTTACGCGGCCTTTACTGAAACACAGCAAATTTGGCACGCTCAGGCGAAAGAGGTAGAAGAGTTGCTTTTGAATGATAAAAGCTTAAATCGCAATAAATACCGCAAAAATTCAGTTTCGCAATGGTGCCAAGCTGTCGATAGTTTTTTCAATGCCTTATCCATGTCTATCAATGTGCCGGATAAATTGGTGAAATTCACGCCCACTGCATTGGCTAATAGTGTGAAAAAAGCTCAAACGCCGCCGCAACATGATTTTTTTAACCACTGTGAAAAATTACTGACGCATCAACAAGCTTTGTTTGAAGCGTTTCAACAACATTTATTGGTACTCAAACTCAAACTCTTTGAAATCGCTGAACAGACTTTGGTACAGAAAAAAAATCAGCATCATATTCAATCCTTTGATGATTTGTTAATTAATTTATATAAGGCCTTAAAAGGCAGTCACGGTGCCACGCTCGCTGAATTGATTCGCAAAAAATATCACGCCGCCTTGATTGATGAATTTCAAGATACCGATCCAGTGCAATACGAAATATTTCGTCGCATTTATGGTGACGGTAATCACATTTTATTTTTAATTGGCGATCCCAAACAAGCGATTTATAGCTTTCGTGGGGCCGATATTTTTACTTATTTAATGGCTTGCCGTGATGCGACGCATCGTTATACCTTGGCAACAAACTGGCGTTCTGAAATCAATTTGATTGGTGGCGTTAATACGTTGTTTGAAAAAGCCACGCGGCCGTTTCTCTTTGAAGGGATTTCTTTTCAACCTGTCCAAGCGCCTGCTGAAAAACAACGGCCTGCCGAAAAACCCCATTTAAAAATCGAAAATAAATCTTTACCGCCATTACAACTGTGGTTTGTTCCCAGAAGGTTCGCGAATTGTCCAGAAAATAAGCCGATTACTAAAACTTGGGCGAAGCAACAGATTCCTTTTTCAGTCGGTTATGAAATTGCGCGTTTATTGATGTTGGGGCAAAAAGAGCAAGCGTTTATTGGTGATAAACCCTTGGCAGCCGGTGATATTGCCATTTTAGTGCGTACCAACGCGCAAGCTTTGCAAATGCAAAAAGTCTTAAGGCGATTACAGATTCCGAGTGTGTTGTATAGCCGTGAAAGTTTGTTTTCTTCCCCTGAAATGATGGAAATTGAGCGGGTGTTATTGGCTATCGCTGAACCCAGTCATGATGCTTTAATCAAAGCGGCATTAACCACTGATTTGATTGGCCTGTCGGGTAGTGAATTACATCAATTGCTAGACAATGAACGAGAATGGGAAACGTATTTGAAGCGTTTTCAAGATTATCACGCCCTCTGGCAAAACAGAGGGTTTATCAAAATGTACCGCACTGTGCTATTAAAAGAAAAAATACAACCCCATCTTTTAAACTACTCAGATGGTGAAAGACGTTTAACCAATGTCTTACATGCTGGTGAAATTTTACAACAGGCAGCGATGCACTATAAATTAGGTATCAGTGGCTTATGTCAATGGTTATCGCAACAACGCCAAAAAGGCTCAGCAACGGAAGCAGAGCAATTGCGTTTAGAAAGTGATGAAAAATTAGTGAAAATCGTCACCATTCATAAAAGCAAAGGGCTAGAATATCCTATCGTGTTTTGC
Source organism: Candidatus Parabeggiatoa communis (assembly GCA_035871815.2). Classification (GTDB taxonomy): domain Bacteria; phylum Pseudomonadota; class Gammaproteobacteria; order Beggiatoales; family Beggiatoaceae; genus Parabeggiatoa; species Parabeggiatoa communis. Next base: position 19,760 of record JAYQWI020000416.1, on the reverse strand, counting down.
CCCTTTGTGTGGGATGGCTATTTGTACAATAGCAAAGGGGATCAATTTACTTTTCATGATGATCAAGAAGCGTTGACGCTTGATTTAGGTTCCGCGGAGCAAGCGGAGCACCGTGAACGGGCTTTAGAGGAAGAACGCGCCGAAAATTTACGTCTGTTTTATGTTGCCATCACGCGCGCCAAACACCGTTGTTATTTAATCTGGGGCCCTTTCAAAGATGCGTCAAGCTCCGCCCTTGCTCATTTAATTCATGAAGACTGTGATGTTGAAAAAACAGATGATGAGAGGCTGTTGCAAGACTTACAAGGCTTAGCCGCTGAATCGGAACATTGCTTACAAGTGGCTGATTTACCGATTGACAAATCGCCCTACCAACGTCCGGTTGAAAAACGAGAAGAACTCAAAGCGCGTTATTTTAGGGGTAAAATTGATAAAACGTGGAAAGTTTCCAGTTTTACTTCTCTTTCTCACCACACTGCGACGGATATCGCCGATCAACCGGATTATGATGATATCACCTTAATGCGGCCAGTCGCTGAACACGATAGCACACCGACTGACACAAAAAATATTTTCACTTTTCCACGCGGCAAGCGAGCGGGTACCTTTATGCACGCCCTGTTTGAACATCTGGATTTTAGCCAACCCGATCCAGAGGTGATTCGGAATCAAATTGAACATTTTGGTTATGATGTCGAACAATGGGAAGCGGTGATCACCACTTTGGTTGAGAATGTACTTTCAACCCCGCTAGAACCACAGCAACAAAACTTCACATTGTCTAGCATAAATCGTTCTAAACGCTTGAATGAATTAGAATTTTATTATCCAGTGGCGCCGATTACAGCTCATGGTTTGCATCAAGTTTTTGCAGAAGCGGGGCACTCAGGAGTGATATTACCTGTCGAAGAAGGGCACCGTCTAACATTTTCACCGGTGCGCGGTTTTATGAAAGGTTATATTGATATGATATTTGAGTATGAAGGGCGTTATTATCTGGTTGATTACAAATCTAATATGTTAGGCAGCAAGACAAATGACTATGAGTACAGTAAGTTAAACGCGGTGATGAGACGGGAAGCTTATGTACTGCAATATCATCTTTATGCTGTCGCTTTGCACCGCTATCTATCGGCTCGTTTACCCGATTATCGTTATGACACGCATTTTGGCGGCGTTTATTACCTGTTTTTGCGAGGGATGCAATCTGATTCAGGAGCGGATTATGGCATCTATCGTGATAAACCGACAGCGGCATTAATTGAGCAATTGTCAGCTTATTTATTTTAAACGCAAAAGGCGCAAAAGGCGCAAAAGGCGCGAGAGACGCAACCGGTATCTTTTGCGTCATCATTAAAAATGTCAGAGATTTATCGGAAGTTAACGACTTAAAGGGGGATATTATGAGCGAATTGAGTTTAGTTATTCAGCTGCCACAACCATTGTATCAGCGGCTTCAACGCTTTACGAGATTGACTCGCCGAACATTAGAAAGTGTTGTATTACAAACCCTTGATGCCAATGTGCCTTCTTTGCCAGAGAATTTACCAGAAACACTGCGTGAAATCTGGTTAGCATTAGAACAGTTAGATGATGAGGCTTTGTGTGGGATTGCCCGCGGCACAATAAGTCAGCAACATCAGGAAGAATATAGTCTCTTATTGGAAAAAAATCGCCAAGGTAGTTTGACTGCCTCAGAACAGACGATGCTGGACAAACTATACTTTGAGGCTAATCAATATATGCTTCGTAAAGCTTATGCCAATGTTTTGCTCAAGTGGCGCGGCCATCAACTTCCAACATTGGCTGAACTGTCATGTCAATAAGCTATATTCCTGCTGAACTTCGTCGTCAAGTACGATCTGATGCTGGACGACGTTGTGGTTATTGCCTTAGTTCCGTGGACAGGTAGAGACGCACGGCCGTGCGTCTCTACGGTAATATTCAGGCGAACCTTTGTTATCACCCTTTTGATTCCCTATTCCTAACAACAACCAGAACTCGCTTCTTCCCTTTCTTGAGTCTCATCAAAGGGAATAGGGATACCACAGCCTTCAAAAATGCCGTAGTGGGTTTTCCAATTGCCTATAAACTCGAAATGGGATTTAAAGCGCGTTTCATGCAACATCTGGTAGGTATTGCCACAAACAGGGAAGACTTTACCCGTTTCAATCTGATGATCTTTATCCAATTTCAACACCTGTTCATGGTGCGAGATCGTGCCTTTGTAAATGACAGCTTGTCCATAGTCTTCAGAAGCCTGTTCTAAATCGGGTAATTTAAACAGACGATACGTGGCTGAAAAACAACGGATAGTACCCATTAAGGCGATAATCTCTGGGTTATCAATTTGAAGTGGACGATCCTCGACTAAGCGCGGATCGAGAAAGCCCATTTGCTTAGCCAGATTGAGAAAATCGTTCCAATACAAAGCACCGCTTAAACATTCACCGTACAACACAGGATGTTTGACTAAGACGCTAGGCACACGACGATCCGCATAAACATCGGAAAAATAAACTTCACCGCCCGGTTTTAATACCCGATAAGCTTCACGCAAGACAGCTTCTTTATCTGGTGACAGATTAATCACGCAGTTAGAAACGATAATATCAAAACTGTTATCGGCGAGATCAAGTTCATCCAAGCGTTCAATGTAGCCCTGTTTAAATTCAACATTAGGTTTGCTATAACCATATTGTTGAGTATGATAATCAACATACTGTTCAGCGACTTCCAATTGTTCAGGTGTCATATCGACACCGACAACGTAACCATTTTCGCCTACTAGGCGCGATAAGACATAACAATCACGCCCGGAACCGCAACCGAGGTCTAAAATACGTCTTCCTTCTAGTTCTTCTGGCGCGACTAATCCACAGCCATAATAACGCGCCAAGACTTCATCATGCACATCAGCAAGGGCGTTTTTGATATGTTGTGGCATTTGGGTATCGGTACAACAGGCATCGGTTTTTAAATCCTGTGAACTTTGTAACGTTTTGCCATAATATTCTTTAACGGCATAATATTTTTCAACGGGTTGAATTGATATATTCGTCATAGTTTCTCCTATAATTGAGTGTGAAGACACAGCTTAAGTCTTTTGAAAATAAATTGTTGATCATTTTAATTTTTAATTCGGGCCGCAAAATCAATTTGGCTCTCCAATTGGGGTGTAATTAATAACTAGAACCAAAAATCGGGCGGCAAAATCAATTTGCTTTGAAAATATGGCCTTCAATATTTATTGATATAACCCTTTTTTAAGGTGTCTTTTCGATCTACTGATTATTGATAATTGATAACGGTTAACTGATAACTGATAACTGATAACTGATAACTGATAACTGATAACGGTTGACAATTGATGATAGAAAGCCATAAAATGCGAAGTTTTTTATCAACTTGAGGCAATTTGTAAACTAATTATGAAAAGAACTTTCCAACCCAGTAATATTGTACGCAAACGTCGTCATGGTTTCAGGTCCCGGATGAGCACAAAAAATGGACGAAAAATCGTTAACGCTCGACGTGCTAAAGGGCGTAAACGTCTTACTGCTTGATAACCCATGAACAACGCATCGTTCCCTTTTACACGACAGCAACGTTTGCTCAAACCTAAACAATACCAGTTAGTTTTTGAACAACCTTGTAAATCAAGTGATCAATATCTAACCATATTAGCAAGAACTAATCGGGTGGCACAGGCCCGTTTAGGATTGGCTATTGCCAAAAAACGAGTTAAGCAAGCCGTGGCGAGAAATCGCATTAAACGCTTAATTCGTGAGAGTTTTCGCCATCATCAATCGTGTTTAGCGGGATTGGATTGCGTCGTTTTGGCAAAAACCGGTATTGATCAAGTCAATAATCGTACTCTGCTGCACTCATTAGCAAAGCATTGGCTTAAATTATCACGTCGATGCAAAACATCCTAATTTGATGCAAAAAATACTCATTTTATTTATACGAGGTTATCAGTTGTTGATCAGTCCTTGGTTAGGCTCGCATTGTCGCTTCTATCCCAGTTGTTCTGAATATGCACTGATTGCCATTCAAACACACGGGGTTTTATACGGCCTCGTGTTAAGTATTAAACGACTATTCCGTTGTCACCCGTGGCATCCTGGCGGATTTGATCCCGTTCCAGAGCGAAGGAAAACTAGATAAATATGGATAATTTTAGATTGATTCTGATCGTCGCCTTAGTTCTTATTTTGGTGATGTTGTATCAAGCTTGGCAACAAGATTATGGTTCTTTACCGCCTAACCTAGCCAGCACACCGATTACAGAAACGCCTGAGACACCCACACCTCCCTCAAAAGATTCTGAATTACCGAAAAGTCAAAACCAACAAAGCAGTGCGCTTGAGTTACCCCAAGATCAAGCTAAACGGCTGTTGTCAAGCACTTCACGTATTTTAGTTGAAACAGATACGCTACATCTTGAAATTGATACCCAAGGGGGTGATTTACGACTGCTTGACTTGCGTGATTATCCGGTCAAGGTGGAAACCCCTGATGAACTGTTTCGCTTAATGAATGATCAATTGCCGAATTTGTTTGTCGCTCAATCCGGTTTATTGTCCCAACAAAACGCGCCGACACATCAAGTGCTGTATCAAAGCGAGCAATTGAATTATCGTCTTAGTGATGGTGCGGATACCTTGGAAGTTAAACTGCACTGGCATGATGATAGCGGCCTCAAAGTGAGTAAAATTTACACTTTTCAACGCGGAAGCTATGTCATTGATTTAAAATATGTTCTTGACAATAACACGACAGAAGCTTGGCAGGGTGGGTTATACGGACAATTTCAACGCACGGAAGTCGATTTAGGAAATTCTCGTTTTCTTTACACTTATATGGGCGGTGCCGTTTCCAGTCCTGAACAGCGTTACGAAAAAATTCCCTTTAATGATATGCAAGATAATGAATTGGGCCTACGTTCCGGTTGGGCCAACGGCTGGGTAGCCATGCTTCAGCATTATTTTGTCGCGGCGTGGATACCGGAGCGGGAGAAAACCTATAAGTATTCTACGGCCGTTTTTTCAAACAATCGTTATGCCCTACGACTTGTTGGGCCTTCCCAAACGGTCGAGCCTAATAGTCAACACGTTTTTGGGATAACCTTGTACGCTGGGCCTAAATTGCAAGATAAACTAGCCGCTCTGTCACCCGGATTGGATTTGACAGTCGATTATGGTTGGCTCTGGTTTATTGCCCAACCTTTGTTTTGGATGTTAAAGTTTATCCATCAATGGATTGGTAATTGGGGTTGGGCGATTATTATTTTAACCATGATGATCAAGTTGGCATTTTTCCACCTGTCTGCAACAAGTTACAAATCGATGGCTAATATGCGCCGTCTACAACCGCGTCTCGTCTCACTCAAAGAACGCTATGGCGATGATAAGGCTCGCATGAATCAAGCGATGATGGATTTGTATAAAAAGGAAAAAATCAATCCACTCGGGGGCTGCTTACCCATTGTGGTTCAAATTCCGGTTTTTATTGCACTGTATTGGGTGCTGTTGGAAAGCGTTGAATTACGCCAAGCCTCATTTATTTTCTGGTTAAATGATTTATCAATTCCTGATCCTTATTTTGTGCTACCCCTGATTATGGGTGCAACGATGTTGGTGCAGCATTACCTCAATCCGGCCCCGATTGATCCAGTGCAACAAAAAGTGATGTTAGTTTTGCCCCTCGTGTTTACGGTGTTTTTTGCCTTTTTCCCATCAGGTTTAGTACTCTATTGGGTTGTCAATAACTTTTTGTCGATTACTCAACAATGGGTGATTACGAAGAAAATCGCTGGCAAGGTTTAGAGCAATTATCAGATTATTCTTCCAAACTCTATCAATAGAACGCTGATTATCATGATCTGACTGATTGCCACTGATTAATTAATAAAAAAATAGAACGCTGATTATCATGATCTGACTGATTGACACTAAAAAATAAGATGAAAATCAGTCAAATCTGCGTTCTATCTCGAATCAAATCATCAGCCACAATTGTTTGTCACACTACCCCTCTTCCCCTTTTCCTTCTTCAATACGCCGGTAACGTAAAATAAAACAAACTACCTTTGGTACTTTTATCCACGCCGGCTTCCCCTCCCATCTGGTCTAAAAAGTGTTGCACCTGCGATAAATCCGAACCATTTCCTTTAGCCTGTACTTGCGGTAGATGAGAAGGGGTCAGTAGCTTATCGATCTCAATATTCGTGAGGCCTTGACCATTATCGCGTATCCAAAAACGGACCTTGTCATGAGGAATAGGCGTTGCCCCCAATTCTAAATTGGGCCGCTTACCAGCAGACTTTAAAGCGTTACTGATGTAACTGATCCAAATGACTTCTAGCCATGATCTCACACCGGGTACAGTTGGCCAAACGCTCGCTAACTTGACTTTCGCTTGGTACTGTTTTATCAGATAAGCTAAGCGTTGTTCTACAACGAAGGTTACGATGTCGGACATTTCGACAAGTGCCGATTCGACTTTCCCTTGTTTTTCTATTCCGACTAACAAGAGTAAGTTTTCAACGAGATTAAAAGCCTCTTGTCCAGCTTCCCCAAGTTGTTGTAACGTTTTTATCGATATATCCTTCTTTAGGGAATAACTTTTCTCTACCCGAGTGCTAAGCGTAATAATCGTTTTCAAAGGGGTTTTTAAATCGTGGGTAATGGCATCGGTAAGCATCTCAAGTGCGGCATTGCTTTTTTGGAGTTCTGCCTCGCACTTTTTCATCCCGTCGCTGCTATTGTCTTGCAACTTTAGAGTATTTTGCAATAATTGGTTAGTTTTTTGTCGGGCCTCTTCTATATTTTTACTACGGCCTATTTCATCTTTCAACAACTGGTTTTGCGCTTTCAATTCCTGTTGCAGTTTGCGAATCGACAGGTGAGCATTGACACGCGCTAACAATTCGTCATACTGAAAAGGTTTAGTAATGTAATCGGCAGCGCCTGATTCAAAACCTTTAATCTTATCAACCGTATCAGTCAGTGCGGTCATAAAAATAACGGGAATGTCATGCGTGTTTTTTTGAGCTTTCAGTCGTTTACAGACTTCAAAACCTGATATGCCAGGTGGCATCATGACATCCAGTAGTATCAAATCCGGGCTGGCATGTTGAGTGATTTGAATGCATTCTTCACCATTTTGAGCCACTAAGACTTTAAAATCCTGTCGTCTAAGAAGCGCCAACAAAATGTTTAAGTTGTCAGGCTGATCATCAACGATCAAGATCGTATTTTTAACACTTTTGTCATTCATAGAGCGTTTGTATTCAGGTCAAAGAGTTGATGTTCGTTAGGGTAATCCTGTAATGGATGATTTCTGATTAATAACGGATGAAAGGGGAGGGCGAACACGCAAGGGCAGCAGCCCCTACAATATTTGGCGTAGGGGCGAGTCGAAAGTGTTCGCCCTTTCTTGCGACGTTGAAAACCCCCAATCGGTGTCCCAAAAATTCGTTACAATCAGAATTATTGTTTGTCCTTGTAGGGGCAATCTTTTCTGCTTGCCCAATCAAAATAAACCTTGTAGGGCGAATTTATTGTGCTTGCCCAAGAATTAATACGCGGGTAAGATAAAATAAAAGAGACTACCTTGACCTTTTTTACTTTCCACACCCACTTTTCCGCCGAGTTTTGCGACAAGATGTTGCACCATTGATAAACCAAAGCCACCCTCTTTAATATCCAGTTGCTGCTGAAGATTAAAGGGTGTTGTAAAGAGTTGAGCTTGCGCTTCTTGAGTGAGGCCTTGACCCTTGTCACGTATCCAAAAACGTACCCAGTCGGGAGGAATCGGGGTTGCACCCAGTTCTAAGTGGAGTCGTTTACCGCCATACTTTAAAGCATTACTGATATAGTTCATCCAAATTTCTTCGATCCAGAGTCTGACACCGGGTACTGTCGGCCAAATTTCGGCTAATTTTATTTTAGCTTGAGACTGCTTAATCAGGTAAGCGAGGCGTTTTTCTATGACGAGGGTAACAATATCAGACATATCTAACAGCTCCAATTCTATTTTGTCATCTCGAAATAACCCGGCTAATAAGAGTAAAGCATCAACGGTATTATCTGCTTGTTGTCCCGTTTCTTCCAGTTTTTGGATCGTTTTAAGAGACTCAGTATCCAGTCGTAGTGGCTTAGTTGAGGAACTCTCTTTTTCTAATCGAATGCTGTCAGTAATAATAGTATTTAAGGGCCTTTTTAAATCGTTAGCGACGCTACGGGTAAAAAAAGAAAGTGCCCTCTGGCATTTTCCGAGTTCTGTCTCCTCGTTTTGTGACTGGAGACTATGCTTTAATAATTGCTGAGTTTGTTGTCGGGCAGCTTCTAGCTTGTGACTGCGGCTGACTTCATCTTTCAACAACTGGTTTTGTGCTTTTAATTCCCCTTGTAGTTGACGAATCGAGAGATGAACTTGGAGACGCGCTAACAATTCTTGATACTGAAATGGTTTAGTAATGTAATCGGCACCGCCTAATTCAAAGCCTTTCACCTTATTAATGCTATCGGTCAGTGCGGTCATAAAAATAATGGGAATATCGCGTGTGCTTTCAACAGATTTGAGTTGTTTGCAGACATCAAAACCTGATATTCCCCCCGGCATCATGATATCGAGTAGTATCAAATCAGGCTCTAGGTCTTGAGTCATTTGAATGCCAAGTTTACCATTGTCTGCAATTAAAACATTGAAACCCTTTTGTTTTAAAAACTGAAACAAAATTTCACCAGTGATTCTCACGTCATCGACAACTAAGATAGTATTTGGCGAATTGCTGTCATTCATGAAAACGACTCCTGTTTTTATTGATTTTTGAATATAACGCCAGAGACGCTAAAGACGCGATATCGAAAGAGAAATCTGGCATCCTTGCATTACTTGCTGCGTTGAAATTTTTATTTCAACTGTTCAATCTCTTTTTGACTCAATCCGGTTTTCAAAGCAATAGTTTCCACGTCCAGTATGTCAAGTAAGCTTCTAGCAAGGTTCAGCTTTTCCTTTTCAATCCCCGCTTCGATCCCCTCTTCTCTGCCTTCTAGCCATCCTTTATCCCAAGCAGAGCTTATCTGACTTTCAACATCAGCCAATGCCTGCATCCGAGTTTCATAAATTTGACGTTCGTCGTCGTCAAACAAGCGATCAACCACTTCAATGGCCTTCACAATTTCTTTATCAACCGCCAATTCGATTGGAACGTTATTTTTGTCAAGTTCATGGGCACGGGTGAGGAAAGTCGTCCATCTATCTAAAGTGGTCGCTATTTCATGGTATGCCTTTTTGAACTTACTTAATTCGACATAATGCATTTCAAAAACATCATGCAAGGTGTCAGCTTGACCCGTTTTAACATTCAGAATATTGTAGAGATTATGGAAGGTGTCAGGATCAGGAATCAAGTCAAAATCAAGGATATTAATACTGAAAGTCTTTTTCAATTCCCTATACTTCATCCCATCACCGAGTTGTTCTGCCACCAATTTAGCCCAGTAATAGATGGCTCGTTTGTCATAATAAAAATCTTCACTGATTTGCATTTCAACATTAAACCATTTATCCGTTTTGTCACGCGCCTTGATGTCCATAATGGACATTTTACCCGCACAGTAATTAGCCAAGCTGTACGGATTTTTCAGTTCAATTTCCGTTATTTGATCGGTTGGGGAAATAATAGCGTTAATCAAGGAAATTAATAAATCCTTATTTTCTTCGCTGCCAAACAGCTTTTTAAAAGCAAAATCTACTCTGGGGTTGATTCTGCACATTTCGAATCTCCATTTTCAATGTGTCTGTCAATGTGATTTAAATTTTCCGTCTTGAACTACACTATTTTTGGATTATACCGATTGATTGAAAAAGAGACGCTATATCTACATAGCAATGTTTCATTACTTGCATCTTTTGCGTCTCTTGCGTTAGATATTAAAAACAGCGAAACCCGTCTTGATATATCAATCCAATAATTCAACAGGATCAATTTTAGAAGCAAAGAAAGCGGCAATACTAACCACAAGTGTCGTTATTGAAAGCACTATCAGGAACACGATGGAAAAAGCCGATAAGTCTAAATTCATGGCATTAACAATAGTCGCAAACTCGGTGGCATCTTGTCCCGTTGAGAATTGCAAATAATAGCTGGTAGCTTCCAAAACGCCCCAACCTACGCCCATAGCCATAATAGAAGCCACTATGGTTAATAAAACCGACTCACAAACCAGCAGTAGCCCAACAAATAATTTGGAATGGCCTAATATAAACAATTGTGCCATTTGTCGCCGTCGCTTATCAATATTAATTTTGGCTAAGGCACCAACCGCAAGCATAATAAAAATAACTGACAGCCAAAGGGTCAACTGAAATAAGGTGGTAAAACGTTGATCCTGTCGTTTTAATTTATCAATGGCATAAATGTTATATTGCACTTTGTAACCATTAGAGAGCGTTTTTTCTAATTGGCGATGTAACGGAGCGACTTCTTCCACCCGATTGGCATACAAGAGAATTTCATCGTAATCAATACGCTGTTGTTGCTTCGTCGGGTAGAATATCGGCGCAACATCATTGTCATACTTAAAAAGGACGGTACCTTCTTTCATATTCTGTAACCGAAACACGATTTCGGGCTTGCTATAAAAAGGGCAATCTATGCCTTTAGAACACTGATAATAGCTGGTGATAAAAGCGGGTAGTATTGACTTGCTAGAAGCGCCGGTTACCCGTAATTCCATGTTACCTAAGGGAATTTTGACATCATAAGGCGCGACGATTTCAATACCCTCTTCTGATATGTCATCCGTCCAAAAATCTAATTTTCTGCCCCCCCATTGATCAGTCATTTCTAAAATTCCGGGCAAAAAATCATACGAATCTGGGCCAATCCCAGACAACACAATCTTCTTGAAACCAAGAGGTTCAATTAATAAATCAACCTCCACGAAAACTTTATTTGTAACAATGGCATACGGACAGGCCTGTAAATGGTGGTAAAGTCGCTGTTCGCAATTGCCTTTTGTCGGCTCAACACGCCCATTTAATTCATTAACTTGTGTGAGCGTTACCTCAACTTGATTAATCGAATCGACTTGATTCGGAAGCGATTCCAGTTGGAAATTTTCGGCCCTCAGTCTTTTAATGATTTTGTTCTGCTGCGCCTCATCACATTGCTCATTTGAAAATTCTAGGAGACAGTGCATGGTTTCAAACTTCGGTAAACTGTATTGAATTTGCTCAGGCACTATAGGTAATCCCACTTCCTCGCATCCCAAACCAATCGAATAATTTTTTAAGCAGATTCCAAGCTGTTCACTGGCGTAAATTTTACGCCCTGGCATGGTTTGGCGAGCGACAACCTTAAATTCAGCCGTCAAAGGAATATCATTGATCGCTAAGAGCAGTGGTTTTCCATTAAATTGGGAACTTTTCCAAAAACGGTGCCAATCTTCAGCACCATAAAGTGTTTCACCCAAATGATCAGAAATAACGAGATCAAACAGTCCAAAACGAGTCGGTATTTTCGGTGTGATCTGTAGTGATGCGGTTCTTGGGTCATCAGGCACTAAGGTTTGTAGGGTTTGAATTTGTGCATCCTGCGGGCCTTCAACCATAACAACCGATTTCAAATTCCCAACAATCTGATGGGCAGGATATTTTGCGCTTAAATCACGCACAAATTTCTTGTTCAAAGGGACATTATCCACTTGTTGGATCGTGATTTCTCTGACATTATTTTCCTTTTCCACTTGTTCTTTAACCGCTACATAAACACGGTTTTTAATCGAACCCAATATTAAAGGGGTAGAAAACAAGGCAGCAATAACCAAGATCACTACGAAACTGTAGGCCCAACGCACCGTCAAACCTTGTATTAACAATTTTTTAAAACAAGTAAAGCGATTCATTATATAATATTCCATTTTATTTCAGATCAATTAGGCTCACGCAGAGCCGCAGAGAAGTTTCTACCAATTGTCTAAGCCTGATATCAATCTTCTCTCATTCTCTGCGGCTCTGCGGCTCTGCGTGAGCCTACCGTTTGTTACAAATTATTTTGTGCATAGAGTAGCTTAGCTAGTAGCTTAGCTTCTCTCATTCTCTGCGTCTCTGCGGCTCTGCGTGAGCCTAGATTAAGGAAAAAAGACTTTAGGCACATAGAAATGCTCCATCTTTCCAAAATGATGAATATTTTTGGGATTGCCTATAAATTCCCCTAACACCTTCACTTTTTCTTTGAGAATCGTATTGATTCTTCTATAGTCATCAGGTTTCCAAGTGTTGACTTCTTGTGCTGTGAAAGTCAGCAAATCCGTTCTGAAAGGCAGAATATTTGCTTTTTTCAATGTACTGTTCAATGTTTCTCCAGAACGAAACAGTCGATTAGCGGGCATTCTGGTTTGGGCCGCCAGTACATGCCGAATGCTACGAATGAATGCCAACCCACCATCCTGAGAACCAATAAGGGCTGCCTCTGCAAAACTGCCTAAGGCATTGATGAGTGCTTTTAAACGAAATTTATCCATGAAAATGAATTCGTCTACTGCCAATTTGTTTTGGATTTCTTGTGGTATCCACCCTTTAACAAATTTAGGCAGGACAGCATTTGCTTCAAGCGTGTCTGGCAATCTGGATTGAATAATCAAAGTTTCGTATTGCGTCAGGTTATATTTTTTTAAAAAATCCTGTTCTGCCCGTAAATCAACCCCTTTTTGAACAGGTTTTCCCGATATTTTTTTCCTCTTGTAGTCTAGCATACTCTGTGCAATGGTTAACATCCGCCATTCATCACTCAGTGCTGTAGACAAATTCTCTTTGAATTTTTGGATATTATCCTTCTCCAGAGGAATCGTGTAGTATCGCCCCTTATTTGTCTTTAGGGTATCTTCTGCCAATCTCTTAAACGCTCTGTCATCACTACCCAGTTTAAAAGTGATGAGGCGTATATTTTTCTTCAAGGCACGCTTATTGATGAGGTAAACACTCAATCTCATCGGATTGTTTCGATCATAAACGGGATAAGGCGGTTTATTTCCTATTAAAATAATGGATTTAAAATGGTTACTTTCCCATGATGTACTACTGATTGCACGGTTTAAACCATCCAATACGGCTTCATATTGTTGTTCAGCAGAACAACTCTCCTCTACTTCAGAGGCTAATGCCTTGATCACGTCATTAATGTCTTCACTTAAGTGCTGTCCCCACTTGGTCAAATAACCCCTCTTACAGGCATTAAGCCGATTCGCACGACTTCGATAAAAAAGTACCCCTATACGGAGAGAGATATCTTTGATTTGGCCATTGACCGATTCTTGAATTTGTTTTATAAAGGCTTGTAAGGCTTCTTTTGTCTGGAGAAAATATTCTCCCATGCTTGTGTTACTATCAACTACAAAAACAATATCATAGCCAAGGCGATGTTTTTGACGACGCTGGTATGTAGGCCGCTTTTTCAATGAAGTAGGCGCGATATTGACGGTGCTATTCTGTTCGTAAACACGGATAAATCCACCTTCATAATTTCTTCTGATCTTTTGAAATACCGGTATCAACAGTTGGAAATCGCTATCAGAAGTAAAACGGTTGGGTTCTGAACCTAAAACTTGACAGCCAGAATAGACTCGCCCATATTTTCCAAAGAGTCTGGCACAATTGATATTCTCAAATATCTTGGCAAGTTTGCGCCCAGATTGAGGTTCCAGTTTGATCATCTGTAAGGTATTCCATTCGACAAATGAGTTGCTATCCAACCACCCATCAGGATAATCGGTGTAAGGCTGTTTGGAAACGGGCACTCGTTGTTCTTTACGCGCATTTTTTCTAAAATAAAGCCGCTGATGTTTGGTTGATTTCATCAGAAAATAGATCTGCATGAATTCTGCTGTCTCGAAACGAGAACCCTTGTTATCATTGAATAATTTTGAATCGTGTTTAATGATGACAGCCTTTTTCTGAACATTTTCAGGTGTTTTGTCAGGTTCATAATTTGATGCGGTTGCTGTGCCCGTTATAAACAGTATTGCCACTACCACTAGAGTTGTCAGTTGAGCTTTGCTTAGAGATAATATTTTATGAGAAATAGGAATCAGTATCATTTTAATTAATTCTTTCCGCTTTTTATCCGAAATAAAGAAAATAAACGCGCTTTGACGCTAAAGACGTCTTTAACAATTTCACGCAAAAAAAATGGCGTACATTTTTGAATGTGTTATTTATTACCGTATCCTAAAATGTTATGGAAAATATCTTTTAGGCACATATAAATAAGGCACGTCTTCAAACAAACGTAAATGATTTGGATTAGTTGAAAATTCACGTAAAACACGCAATTTTTCACTCAAGGATTGATTTATTTTCTCGTAATCAACCGGTTTCCAAGTATTGACTTCTTCTGGCGTAAATAACAGTAGTTCTGTTTTAAAGGGTAAAATATCTGCTTTGTGAAGTAAGTCGCCCAGTGTTTCATTTCCGGCAAAAATATCTTGCGTTTTCATTTTTAAGTGAGTTGCTAAGGTTTGACGTACTACACTTAAAAAAGCTTCTCCACCGTCAACCATCCCCGCCTCTGCCGCCGTTAAAATGCCCTCAATAATCAGGATACGCAGCTTTAGATCGATTTTCCTCATAAAAATATATTCCCCAAAAGCTAACTTGTCTTTGATTTTGCGAGGAACCCAACCTGTCACAAAATTTACGCTGTTCCGTTTTGACGCTTCTATTTGCTCAAGTTGAGCCATAATTATGGGTAATTCATATTCAGTAATAGGGGATGATAATTCAATTTGTTCGGGATTGATAGACAGTGCCAAGGCTTTATTAAACAATTCCCATTCAGTCATCAAGGCATCCATTAAGTCTGTTTCAAATTGTTGGATATTAGCACGATTGATCTGGCGAAATCGGCCTTTCAACTGTTCCTGTCTTTGTAAAGCGAAGGCTTCAAATGCTTCAAAATCCTCGTCCTTTTCAGAACCGATTTTAAAGGTTAAAAATCGAATGGATTTTTCATCGGCTAACGCATTTAGTGAAGAAACGGTAAAATTCATGGGATTTTTGTCTAAATTGGGGGGCGCATCACCAATTAAGAGAATGGTTTTGAAGTAAGCATCATGCCATTGTGTATCACTAATAGCACGATAGAGGCCATCAAAAACGGCTTCTGGAAAATCCTCACTGTCACATTCAGTCGCTTTCGCTTTGTCTAAAGCCGAAAATACTTTTTCTAGGTTTGGTGTTAAGGGTTGCGCCCAATGCGTGAGGTATTCAATATCACACAAATACCAAAATTGACGATCACGATAAAAAAGCAGTCCAATATTGAGCGGGATAGCCACTTCAGTTTGCATCAAATCTTGGATAACTTTAATAAATGATTGAAGAACACGCAAAGTGGGCTGAAAATAATTTCCCATAGAGAATGTCGAATCGACTACTAAAACTAAATCATAACCCGAAATCCTCTCTGCTCCTTCTGAAGAAGGTTCGGAGGGGATTGGAACGCGAATAAATCCCCCATGATAAGTTTCAGCTTGGCGCTGAAAAATGGGGACCAATAATCGGGATTGCGGGTTTTGGGCAGGCTCTTCTCCCAATACTTCACAGTCGTCGCTTGTCGTCTTTCCTAGCTGACCAAATTCTTCAGCACAGGCTTGAGTCGTATAGATTTTAACACGCTCACGCTCTGCCATCTGTTCAAAATTGATCATTTGTACTGTATGCCATTCGACATAAGCCTCCTTTTCTAACCAACCATCAGGCTCTGTTTTTATTTTAGAATACTTTTTTAAAACAGGAACTCGATTATTTTTTTCAGGAGTCATCATAAAATATAATTGTATAAAAGGGGCTTCTTCGCTTTCTTGAGAAGATTCCGATTTAAACAATTTGGCATCCTGTTTGATAATCAAGGCTTTTTTAGGAATATTTTCGTTCGTTTGAACGATCTGAAATGCCTCGGCATGAACAAGATTGGCGATAAGATAACACGCTATAAAAATGGCACAGATGCCATTGGTTATGTTATGACTTTTGGATTTCTGAGTTTTTATTGATAACATAATTAATTAGATAATATATTTTCCCTAGATTGTAGCTCAATGCCACCTTCGTTTTCGATGTTCTCGTTTTTTAACAAAAACTTGACACTCGAAAGGCTGGGCGAACATTTATGTTCGCCCCGACAGCCCTTGAATACGCTGGGTTTAGTAGGGGCATACCTGCGTGTGTCTGCCCGATACTTAATGGCAGTGGGGTACAGGCACGGGCACATGGGTTGCCCCCAGTTGAAAGATTGGAATACCTATAGCATATCAATGTGTTGATCATTGATCATTGCTCATTGTTCTAGTCGTAACATGCGTTGCTTGCATCCATCAAGCTCGCCTTCCTCATGTACCTTAAAAAGGCTATGAATATTTAACATTTCCATAAAAAGATTATCGTGTGAAACAACAATAATAGTTCTATCCTTTCGATATTTTTGGATAAAATCGGCCACTCTTCGACGGTTACTTTGATCCAAATTATTAGTCGGTTCATCCATAAAAACAATATTTTGCTTAGCCCCAAAGGATCGAATAATACCAAGACGCTGCGTTTGTCCACCTGACAGTTTCCACACTTGAGCATGCTTGATCTCATCCCACTCTTTTTGTTCAAAGACTGCTAAAGCCATTTCTTCCGTATTATTACCCAATCCTATCTCAAGATTTTCTTTGACGGTGAGTGCTTCTACCAGTTCCGCTTTTTGAAATGAAAAACCAATTTTTCCCCAAAATTGAGGTCGAGCTACTTTTCGCCATTTAGCCTGAGTCACTTTGATCGTTTCATAAGCCTCTTGCGTTGTGAGCGTATATTGGATGACACCCTTACGAAAACGACGTAATGCCGCGAGTAATGTTAAAATGGTTGATTTTCCAGAACCACTAATTCCCTGAATACAATAGGTGTTATGGGATAAAATAGTAATACCTTTTGGTATGCAATAAATATACTTATCATCTTTAGGATAAGAAAATTCGACTTGTTCTAAAATTTCAATCGTTTTCATTTTTTTCAATTATTCAATTGTAGGGTGGGCTGTTGCCCACCGAACAGCTATCTCATTAATCAGTATCAATTTTAAATCAGGGTTCGTTTCTTTCTCAAATAGACTTAGCATTGTCATAAATTGCGCTTTTTTTAATGGCGCTTTGCTCCTTTAAAAATGCGGATTAACGACAATTTTTAGACTATGCAAAAGCGCAAATTGTGAACGCGGCAAAAGTTTAGCGCGCAAAACTTTTGCCGCGTTCGGTGGACAGTATAACAGTAGTAATAACGATTCACTGATAACGGTTCACTGAAAACTGATAACGGTTTACCACCATCTTAAGCGATAAGGTATCCATTGAGTGCTATGCCCATCAAAGATGATGAGACCATTGTTCTCATAAGCTTGCTTAAGAAACTCGCTTAGTTTACTACATTCTTCATTTTTGCCATTAACAATGAGTAACTGACACGCGCCTTGTTCATTGAAATTGACTCGAATTTCCATACCGACTAACAGATAAGGCGGCATGGGTTGCCAATTGCCACCCTGTTTAGAATCCGGCACATGGGCTTGCACTGCTCCTTGACACAGGAATAGTGCTGTCAAAGCGCCTATCAATAGGCCTTTGATATTGCAAACAAATTTACGGGATAAGTCTGTCATATAATATTACCTCTATCATCAGTTATCAGTTATCAGTTATCAGTTATCAGTTATCAGTTATCAGTTATCAGTTATCAGTTATCAGTTATCAGTCATCAGTTTTCACCCTTGTTATACTTAGCATTGTCATAAGATCGCGATTACTTTTAACTCAACAGCCCACCGCGGGCATAAGTTGTCTAAAAGCCTAAGTTAGGTGGTGGTGACTAACAGCGCAAATTATAACGGTGGAAAGTATATTTTAGAGAGGATAAACGTTGAAGCGGTATTTTGCTCTGATCAAGATTGATTTTCAACACTGATTTTTTTAATTAATGATTAAGACTCATTAGAGTTGTTGCAAAATAACTTAAGTGTTTGAAATTAAATGAATTTTAATCTAGTCTTATTAAATATTAAGTTTTTGATGTTATCACTAAAATTCTCTCATTTCGCACTTTTATTTCGCAACAACTCTATTAATCAGCGCCCTATCCGAATTGATAACTGATAACTGTTCACTGATAACTGATTCTAATGCACAAGCACATGATAAGATTTGTGAGCTGTCACACCTTGATTACTACGTCGTGTGAACCCTATCGTCGCGCGACATGAATCTTGCGCTTGAAAGACAAAGATTTGTTCTTGAGGCAAACCAGCACCAGGAGAGGGTAAAGGTTTGGAAAAACGATCTATAAGCCTCAAACAGTTTGGCATGGCTATCAGTGCCCACATACCACTCTCAGAATCAGCTGCATTATCTCCCATCACAACACCAAAAGTCTCGCCATCTCTCATAACAAGGTTGTTGCTGCTCATGTACTCAGATGGCATACTCTTCATGTTTTGATTCTCCGCTCCGGAATTGGGGCCCGACATCGGGTTGTTCATGTTCGGGTTTCCATACATGCCGGAATTAGGGCCCGACATCGGGTTGTTCATGTTTGGGTTTCCATACATGCCGGAATTAGGGCCGGACATCGGGTTGTTCATGTTCGGGTTTCCATACATACCTGAATTAGGGCCCGACATCGGGTTGTTCATGTTCGGGTTTCCATACCTGCTGCCGGAATTAGGGCCGGACATCTGGTTCATGTTCGGGTTTCCATACATACCTGAATTAGGGCCCGACATCGGGTTGTTCATGTTCGGGTTTCCATACAGACCTGAATTAGGGCCCGACATCGGGTTGTTCATGTTCGGGTTTCCATATCCCCTGGTGTTCCAACCTGACATCTGGTTCGGGTTTCCATATCCACCGGTGTTCCAGCCTGAGTTCTGGTTCATGTTCTGCTTCATGTTCTGCTTCATGCCAGAATTGGGGTTGGACATCTGGTTTTGGTTCTGCTTCCACGACATATTATTATTGCCATTGCCTTGGGCACGATTACCCTGGCTGGCATAATAGGCTGCGAGATCGGCCATATCTTGCGGACTTAATTGTTTGACGATGGCATCCATGTTGGGATCACTGCGTCGGCCAGTTTTAAAATCTTGAAGTTGTTTGAGGAGATAGGAGGGATTTTGACCGGATAATGTCGGCCACATCGGATTCGTGCTTTTGCCATCTGTTCCATGACAGGCGACACAGACGGTTGATTTTTTTTGACCTGCGGCTGGATTGCCCGCATTTGAAGCTAAAGCGGGGACTGCTGTCGCAGTCAGCGCGGCTGACGTTGTGATGGCGACAAATAATTTTTTTGTCATTTTGAAATACTCCACGGTTAAGTAATGAATAAATTAAGGAATGCAAACAATAACGATTGACTTATAATAAAGGATTTTTTTGTTATAAGAAAAATGATAATTGATTCCCAAATAAGTTGATTTACCGTCAATTTTGACTCATGTTTTTATTGAGACAAGGGACGCATTTATTAGATTCGGATAAAATCTTATGGTCCTTTATGATATTGTCAAGATTGTTCATAATGTTTTTAATGCCGCTATCAGTTTTCTCTAACTTATTGAATATTATAAAACAGAGTGCTATTTTTGACAAACTGATGGGGGTAAAATGCTTACCAGCTATCAGTTTTCGTAGAGACGCGATGCTTCGCGTCTC
>JAYQWI020000415.1:0-4646 GCA_035871815.2 Candidatus Parabeggiatoa communis | reverse complement strand
TGATAAAATGCTTTGGGAAGCCTTGCGTCGTAAACGTATGGAATTAGCACTCGAACAAACTGTCCCGCCCTACGCCATTTTTCATGATAGCACGTTAGAGGAAATGGTACAAAAAAAGCCTCATACGAATGAAGAATTTGCACGATTGTCTGGAGTAGGTACCCATAAATTAGAACGTTATGCTCATATTTTTATTGATGTACTGGAAGATCATGCGTTGCAATATGGCGACGTTTCAACTGGGTAATTTTTATAAAAGGAAACGCGCGTTTTTGCAACAGGAACTAAAGAAGTGTTAAGAGAAATCGATATCTTTGCCTCTCTTGCGTCTCTTGCGTCTCTTGCGTCTCTTGCGTTATAAATAATATTGACATACAATTAAACAATATTTGAACATTTGAACACCTAAACACATAATGAAAATTTTAAAATTAGAATTAGTCGCTTTTGGATCATTTACTGATAAGGTTTTAGATTTTTCAGTTGAACAACCTAGTTTACATCTCATTTATGGTGCGAATGAGGCAGGTAAAAGTACCCTGCGTCGCGCTTTTACGCATTTATTTTTTGGTATTCCTGAACGAACCGCTGATGCTTATTTTCATGCGAATGATCAATTACGCATCGGCGCACAGTTAGTCAATGATAATCAGGAAGAATTCATTTTTTATCGGCGTAAGGGCCGTAAAAATACCTTATTGGATGTCAATAATAAAGCCTTAGACGAGGATTGCTTGCAAGCCTTTTTAGGTAATATGACAGAAGCCCAATTTACAGCCTTATGTTGTTTTGATCATGAGCGTTTACGGCAAGGGGGGGAGGATTTGCTCAATGGGGGGGGCAATGTTGGCGAAACTTTATTTGAAGCCGGTACGGGCACTTTGAAAGTCCATGAGGTGTTGACAGCTTTGGATAAAGAAAAGGAAGATTTGTTTAAGGCGCGTGGTACTAAACCCTTGTTAAATAAAAGCATTCGGGTTTATAAAGAAGCTTGTAAACGGGTTCAAGATAATTCGCTACCGGCTAATCAATGGAGTGAACAGGCTAAAAAGTTAGATGACGCACAACAACAACATATTCAATTAAGTCAGCGATTACAAATTATCCGTGCTGAACAACACCGTTTTGAACGTATCCAGCGCACGCGCCCTCGCTTGCAGCGCCATCAAGAATTGAAAACAGATTTGGCTGATCTGGAACACGTTATTTTGTTACCCGATAATGCGAACGCAAAACGATCTGAAGTGCAACTGGGGTTGTTGACGGCACAAAATCAAGAAAAACAAGCTATTCAAGATATCGAGCAATTACAAAACAAAATCGCTGCAATCACAATTCCGGAGACGTTATTAGCTCAAAAAATGACGATTGATGATTTGCGGGGGCGTTTAGGGAGTCATCAAAAAGCGGCGCGTGATTTGCCAGGGGTACGCACTGAAATGCGGACAGTGGAAAGTGAGGCCCGTGCTTTGTTACAGCGTCTTTATCCTCAGTTCGATTTACAAGATGTGTCTACCAAATTGGCGATAACCAATCCTCAACGTGACTCTTTAAAAAAATTGGCCGAAAAAGCGCCAGCATTACGTGAAAAACAGCACAGTTTTACTAAACGCTTTGCGGAATTGACTGAACAGTTAGCACAACACAATGCGGCTTTAGAAGCTTTGCCGCAGGTGCCCGATTTAACCGTGTTAAAGGCGGCCTTGGCACGGGCTTGTCAGCATGGCACATTGGAAGACATTCAGCTTAAAGATGAGAGTGAGGTGCGTCGATTGACAGAAAAGGCGGAAATGGGCTTAAAACAAATTGGCTGGACAGGCAGTTTAGAAACCTTAGAGCAAACGGCCTTGCCTAAGATGGAAAGAATTGAACATTTTGAACGGCGCTTTAATGAATATGAAATTGATCGGCAGCGTATTAAAGAGCGTCTTTTAGACGCGAGACAGCGTAATGAACGGGCTACCCAGAAAATCAATGCGTTATCTTGGGCTGGGGAAATCCCTACCGAAGAGACGCTGGCTAAAGCGAGACAGGGGCGGGAACAGCATTGGAAAAAAATTAAGCCGTTAGCTGTGATGGCTAAAGGAAAAGGGAAACATAAAGTTGAAGCTAATTTATCCCTTTTTGGTACAGCGGAAGCTTCGCCGCCTTTATTGGATAGTGATAAAAAAACACTGACTTTTGACGACGATGAAATGAGTTTGCCCATTAATAAAAAAGGGGGGAAAGGAGAAATCAATGAATTATATCAAGTCTTTGAAGACGCGATGTTGTCTGTTGATGACTTGTCAGATCGTTTACGTCGTGAAGCGAGTCGCGTTGCTGAATATAGCATGTTATTAGCTGAACAACAGGGCGCTCAGCAGGAACAGGAACAACAAACTAAAAAATGGCATACTGTCGAAGGCTTAATCACGCATTTACAAAATGAATGGGAAAGCAGTTGGCAACCGATTGGCATTAAACCTTGGACTGTGGCTGAAATGCGAAGCTGGTTGAATGAGTCTCTCAATTTACGTCAACAAGCCAGTGTGTTGCGAGAACGTCGTCAATTTTTACAGGAACGACAGCACTTAATCGCTGCGCTTTGCGAAGAATTAACGCAGGCCATTACGCCCTTAAAAGCCTTTATTAAAGGGACGATTTTAACGCACCTATCCGATTTAATTAGACAAGGTGAGGTGTGTTCGACGGAGGTGACGAATCGACAACGTCAACGTGAACATTTATTATTAGAAATCAATACTTTACATAGAGAACAGCAGCGAACACAAGTTATCCAACAGCACGCTAACGATGCTTTGAAAGAGTGGCAAAACGAGTGGGAAAAAGTCTTGATGCCCTTACAATTGCCAACCGATACTAAACCTGAAACAGCGCGTAATGTGCTTAATGATTTAGATCAGGTTTTGAATAAAATGGATAAAGCGAATGGTTTGCGGCGACGGGTTGATCTGATGCGAAGGGATGCAGAGCTGTTTCGGAGTGATGTGGCGCGTTTAGCGCAAAAGATTGCGCCTGAATTGGTTAATGAGCTTGCTGAAGAAGTGGTGCCGACATTATCTAACCGCTTGAATCAAAGCGAAAAAGATTTAACGCGCTATGAACAATTGCAACAACGTTTACAGGTTGAGCAGCAACGCTTAGCTCATGCGCGTCAACAACTACAAATCTCGCAAGCGCATTTACAAGCCTTATTGGAGCAAGCGCATTGTCGTGATCTGGCAGCCTTAGAAGCGGCCGAGCAAGCGTCTTCACGGAAAAAAGAGCGGCAACGCGAATTGATTGAAGTTGAACAACAGTTGTTGGAACAAGGGGAGGGCATGTCGTTAGCCGATTTAGCTCAGGCTGCGGCTGTCGTGGATATTGATCAATTACCGGGGCAATTGGAAAGTTGCAAAGAGCACATTAAGCAATTAGAAGAAGAGCGTTTTAGTATTGATCAAAGTATTGGTGAATTACGCACCTTATTAAAACAAATGGATGGTAATGCTATCGCGGCTATCGCGGCTGATGATGCACAATTGGCGTTGGCGGAAATGCAGGATTTAAGTACACGTTATATGCAAATTCATCTTGCCGCTTCGGTGTTGCGAAAATCAATGGAGCGTTATCGTGAACAAAATCAAGGCCCTGTGCTGAAACGGGCCAGCGAATTATTTCAACGCTTTACCTTAAATAGTTTTTGTGGACTGAAAACGGATTATATGGGTAACCATGATCAACAGATTTTGGTGGGATTGCGTACCCCTGATAATCTTGTCATTCCGACGACGGGAATGAGTGATGGCACACGCGATCAACTTTATTTAGCCCTTCGGTTAGCGAGTATTGAACGTTATATTGAGAAAAATGCGCAAATGCCTTTATTAGTCGATGATATTTTGATCAATTTTGATGATGAGCGTTCAAAAGAAACGTTGTCGATATTAGGCGAATTATGCCAAAAAACGCAGATTTTCTTTTTGACTCATCATCCACGTTTGTTAGAATTGGCTAAACAAACGGTGCCTAATGAGCATTTGGTGATACATCAGTTGTAGTGGGTAATAATAATAGATATGATAGAAGGCTGATTCTGCTTCTTATCATGATCTACGCTGATTTTTTTTTACTTAAAGACATAAACAGGAAACAACTCAATGAAAACATTACAAATTAATATTCCAGATCATCTAATGGAACGTCTTGAGAAATTAGCCTCTGAACAAGGTGGCGAAAACTATGTCAGCGTTAATAGTAATGATGTCAATGGAAAAGATGCCTTATTTACAGATTTACTGGTTTTAGGGCTTGATGAACTTGATGCAGGTGAAGCTGAATTTCCTGATGAGTCATGATAGAACGCTGATTTTTTGATAGAACGCTGATTGTCCTGATTGGCGCTGATTTTTTTAAAATCAGTATTAATCAGCCCCTCATCAGTTTAATCTGCGTTCTATCAGCATAACTCATTGTCTACCTTGCAACAGCCATACAAGGTGGTTATGGGTTATCTTAACGTAGGGATGATGATTACCCAGTCTTTTTTGCAAAATCGTCAATGCTTTATCAAACAATAACTTAGCTTGTTCTTGATAGAGAAATCCCAAGTTATTGAGAGAAGTGGCTACATCAATGTGATCGGCTTCTAATGTTTTCTCACG
>JAYQWI020000414.1:0-15118 GCA_035871815.2 Candidatus Parabeggiatoa communis | reverse complement strand
CAAAAATGATTCATGATCGTCAGTCTCGTATGGAATGTCATATTGCACGGGAAGGTTTGATTATAGATATCGATAAACTGTAAGACCACTTCAAAAATACCACTGGCAATCCCACAAGGGATTGCCCCTGCAATATTCAATAGCTTCTAAGAGCAATCCCTGTTGCCCCTTTCATCACCCACATTCCCACACGACCCTAAATCCGTTCTAACAGGCAGATTACAACTCCCAAAGTTCTAATCCCAATTCTTCTGGCAATTCTGCCAATGTCTTCGCATCACTCAACACCGCCAGATGGGCCCGTTCTGGCTGCAAATAATGCTTCGCGACTCGCTGCAAATCGGCTATTCTCACTTGTAACACCCGATGACGAAACTCACGCCGTTGTGCAGGGGTACGTCCGTGTAAACTATTGAAAAAGCTTGTTATTGCTTCTCCCGCTGGCGAACCTGGGCGATCAATACGACTGATCACACCCAGAATCGCTTCCTCCAAAGTACGTTGTTCATGTTCAGTTTCTTGTAACCAGTTCAAAGCGTGATCAAAATCAGCTAAAGTCTCTACTAAACGCGGATCACGGTAAGAATAAAAACGAAATGCCCCAGTATCCCCATCATAACCGGAGCCGCTGCCATACGCACCACCTTGTTCACGTATTGCGGTGTGCAAATAGCCATTTTGCAAAAAAGGACCTAATACCATTAAAGGCGGGGCATCAGGATGCCCAGACGATACCGTCGGATAAGCTTTCGCACAAAAATTCACTTGCGTATTGGTACGCCACGCCTCTTTAACCACACGATTCACAATAGCAGGCTTAAAAGCAGGTATTTTCTCAGAGGGATTGACGGTGCGCCAGTTTTGCGAAGTAAAAACGTCCGCAATAGGACTCTGTTGCTCGGCTTCACTCACAACCAATAATTGGCGTGGTGCCTCAAGCAACTTATCACGAATACGCTCCAATTTCGCCGCAAACGCTTTCAAGTTGTCCTGATCGGCAAAACTGTCATCTAGTGCCTTCAGTGCTTGCAGCCCAAGTAAGCCATGCCAACGATGAGATAAATGGCCTGAGGGATTCAGCCCACTGCTACAGGCTGCCATGACTAAATGATGCCCACGCGACGTAATACTGTTATCACTTTCAGTCCGCAATTGTGCAATCAACTCGCGTAAACGCTGCAATTCATCAAAATGAACTTCTTCCAAAGTGGCTTGTAATAATCCTGTCAAAGCGGCCTGATTACGCACCAAAGCTTTACCCGATAAAGTGAATACACTGCGTATCTCTTGTACATCAGCAATGCTGCTGCGTAGCGAGATTCTCGCATTGATGCCACCAGTGACTGCCGCTTGCCACGCTGCCGTTTCCAGATAATTATACTGGCCACAACCCACTTCCGTCACGCAATCACAAAACAAGGGCAACATATCCAACAAGTCGGGCTCTAAATCAGGTAAATCAACCACAATCGTTTGATACCCCATCCCATTTGTGCCGCGTGCAAACCAGGTTCCCGGTAAATCACTAACCATTTGAAAGCGGCCTTCGGGAATTTTCAATTCATCAGCAACATCTTCTAAACCGACTTTCGGCAATATCTCAGGATCATCTTTCTGTTGTTGACGCGCCTCTAAAGCGGCCGCTTGCTCAACAATCTTGGTTTTATCCTCATCAGTCAAAGTCGCTTTCAAATCGTCTAATCGCGCTTTTTCTTCAGCCAATTCCTGCGCTGTCAAATTCGCATCCGGTGCCATAACCAGCCTCACGCGATGCGGATTATCTAACAATAAACGCTGCACCAAACGGGGTATAAAATCCGGGTTTTGACAATCGGCTCGTAACAAAGTCAACAGCGGTTCAAGCTTTAAAAACGTCACCGGATCACCCCCATGTAGCATGGGCGACAAGCCATTGAGTAACAAACGTAAACCATAAGGAAAACCATCCCCCGTAATTTCTCGCTGACTCAATTCAATTTGATGCAACACCGACTCCACCTGTTCTAATGGCACACCATTTTCAGCAATATCTTGAAGCACTTTTAAAATCAAAGCCTCAACGTCATCAGCTTGTTCAGCAGTTGAACCTTCCAAACCACACATAAAACTCGCTTCGCGAGTACTATCATCCAAACCGCATAAAGGCGAAGGCGCTGTACCTAAAGCCGTCGTTTCTAAAACTTGCCGCAAGGGTGAAGCACTGTTATCAAGCAACACCCCGGCTAACAAACTGGCATCTATCATCTCACGCGCATCCGTACTCTTACCCAACAACCACGCCAGTACAATATGCGTTTTATCTTTACCCTCTTCAGGCGATTCGAGCGGATAGTAAGCCAAAGCTTGTTGCGGCGAATCATACCGCTGCTCATCAGCAATCTGTAACTTCAGATCAAGTGGTTGAAAATGCTGTAAAGCACAGTCTTCAAATAAAGCTTGATGCTCGGCCGCAGGGCGATCACCATAAGTCATAAAAATCGCATGAGAGGGATGATAATGCGTCGCATGAAACGCTTTCAATTGAGCATGACTCAGCTTAGGAATCTCCTTTGGATCACCCCCACTGTTATAGTGATAAGTAATCGTCGGAAACAAGTGAGAATGCAGCGTCTGCCACAAGCGCTGCACAGGCGAACTCAAAGCGCCTTTCATCTCATTAAACACAATCCCTTTATAAACCAAAGGCGTACTCGGATCATGCGCGGTTTCAAATTCGAGCCGATGGCCTTCTTGAGCAAAATCAAGGGCTTCCAACTTAGGAAAAAATACCGCATCCAAATAAACCTGCAATAAGTTATCAAAATCCTTCACATTCTGACTAGCAAATGGGTAAGCCGTCCAATCGCTGCTAGTAAACGCATTCATAAACGTATTCAAGGAACGGCGCAACATCAAGAAAAACGGATCGCGCACCGGATAACGTTGACTACCACACAAAGAAGTGTGTTCAAGAATATGCGCCACCCCAGTCGAATCCTGCGGCACCGTTAAAAAGGCCACAAGAAAAGCATTATTATTATCCTCGGCCGACAAATGTAAATGCCGCGCCCCGGTTTTGAGATGACGATATTCTTCGATTTCAACATTTAAACTGGGAATCCGATCTTGACGAACAAAAGTAAAAGCGGGATGAGACATTAAAATTCCTTTCGGTTTGAAATAGACAGAACTAAGTGAAATAGAAATCAGGGGCCCAAGGGCTATAAAACAAGCTGAGTTATTGATTTGAAAAGATAAAAAATCAGTCTAGTCCCCAAAATTCATTGTACTCTCAGTATAATGAATACAAAAAGAAGAGTATAAGATGGGTATCACACTGTACTGATTAAAGAGTTATATAGAATTATAAATAACAAATTGGGATTGACACTGGATTATGACAACTCAATACTGTGATACCCATTTAAACTACGCCTTCAGTCAAACGAGTATTTGAACAACCGTTCAATTTTTTTATTCATCAGAATGATTCAGCGTGAATCAGGCCATAATCAGTCAAATCTGTGTTCTATCCCAGTTTAAAATCCAAGAGGGAGTAATTTCTATTGATTGGCTATAACTAATACAAAGTACAATAGAATAATCTCAATGAACCTTTTTTAGATTATTTATGGTTCAGTACTTAGCAATTTTACGTTCTCATGTTGCTACGACTGCCATTCTACGCATACATCACTAATTTTAATGATCTTACCGATACAACCACACCCGCATCAATGAAATGAGTTTATCGGTGTCTACTGGTTTCGATAAATAGTCATTCGCGCCTGCGTCGATACATTTTGCTTTGTCGCCTTTCATCGCTTTCGCGGTTAACGCGATAATCGGTAATTTCCGATGTTGGGGTTGCTTTCTGATTTTTCGCATGGCTTCGTAGCCATCCATTTCGGGCATCATAATATCCATCAAGACAATGCTTATATCGGGCTGTTCTGCTAATAATTCTAACGCTTCTAAGCCATTGTTACCCGCTATCACTTCCATATTTTTTTCTTCTAATACTGTCGCTAAAGCGAATACGTTGCGTACATCATCATCCACAATTAAGACTTTTTTATGCGTTAATATGGATTCTTTGTCATGTACCATCCGCAACATTTGACGTTTTGGGGTGGGTAAATGCGCTTCGACTTGATGGAGAAATAAGGTGGCTTCGTCTAATAAACGTTCTGATGATTGTACGGTTTTGACGGGAAGGTGATCGGAACATTGCAGCAATAAGGCTTCTTCTTCGGGTGTCAATTCACGATCCGCATACACTATCACTGGCGTTTGACACAAACCCTCTTCTTGTTGCATTTTGTTGAGGAGTTGTCCGCCTGAACCGTTTTCTATCTCTATATCAAAAATGATGCAGTCAAAAAATCTTTCTCTTAAATGGCCTAAGGCTGTTGCCCTTGTCATAGCGACTGTGATTTCGATATTGTCACCGCCAACCAATTCCAAAATTTTCTGTTGATGGGGTTCATTATCGACAATCACTAAGACTTCCTTGACGGCTTTGTTGATAAAGTGTTCTATTTTTTTGAACACTTCGCCAAGTTGTTCTATGTTCACCGGTTTTTGTAAAAACCCTATCGCGCCCATTTTGGTGGCATCCAGTGTCTTTTTATCACCCGCTGAAATAAAATGCACTAGGATATGCCGGGTTTCTGGATTGTCTTTCAGTTTTTCCATCACTGTCCAACCATCTAAGCTGGGTAAACCGATATCAAGGATAATCGCATGGGGATGATATTCTTGAGCGAGTTGAAGGCCGATTCTGCCATCTTCAGCCAGTAAACATTTAAAGCCTTTTTCACGACCTAAGTCTATGATAATATTTGAAAATTGACGATCATCTTCAATGATTAAAAGGGTTTTGTCTTCTGGGGTGAGAGAGGCCCTATCATCCTTAATCTCGGAAGGCGCTTCTTGTGGAACGACGTGCGATTCGATACGCGCTGTTTCAATGATTTTGGGTTTTGGGGAGGCCGTTGCCTGATCAACGATATTTGAAGGCTGCGAAACGGTTGTCGGTAGAGGCAATGTTTGTGGTAAAGACAAGGTGAAAGTACTGCCTGAACCTTCTTCACTGTGTAGGGTGATTTCGCCGCCAAGCAGTCGCGCTAATTGTCGAGAAATAGATAAACCGAGGCCCGTGCCGCCATAGCGGCGGCTGGTGGTGCCATCAACTTGTTGGAAGGCTTCAAATATCTGTTGTTGTTTATCTTGAGGTATACCGATTCCCGTATCTATAACGCTTATTGCAATCCAATCCGATTTTGGGTTGAGACTCAACTTGATTTCGCCTTCAGTGGTAAACTTAAAGGCATTGGATAACAGATTATTGAGGATTTGTTTCAACCGCTGTGCGTCGGTTTGTAATAACGCAGGTAAGTTGTCAGCCTGATGTATATGAAAAGCCAAGCCTTTTTCTTGTGTTAAGGGACTGAATTTCTGTTCTAGCGTTTCCATCAAATCGCTGAGCGAGACGGCTTCAATATTGACTTCCATTTTACCCGCTTCCACCTTGGATAAATCAAGAATATCATTGATGAGCGTCAACAAATCGGAACCGGCACTTTGAATCGTCTGGGCGTATGACACCTGTTTGTCGGTTAAGTTGCCTGACTTATTGTTGCCCAATAATTGCGCGAGAATCAGTAGACTATTTAAAGGGGTGCGGAGTTCATGCGACATATTCGCTAGAAATTCTGATTTATATTGACTCGCTAATTCTAATTCATTGGCTTTGATCTCAATGGCGGCCCTCGCCGTTTCCATTTCCACTTGGCTGTGTTCTAGGGCACGATTCTTCTGTTGGATATCGTCGGTTTGTGCTTCTAATTCTTTGGTACGTTCTTCCAAGGCTTCATTCGTTTGTTTCAATTCTTCCTGTTGAGTTTGTAATTCTTCAGATTGACTTTGCAATTCTTCAGACTGACTTTGCAACTCTTCGTTTCTCTGCTGAAGTTCGGCTTGTTTGGTTTCGAGTTCCTCTCGTTGATTTTGCAATTCTTCATTTATCTGTTGCAATTCTTCCTGTTGCGTTTGTAATTCTTCTGATTGGGTTTGCAATTCTTCAGTTTGTCTTTGACTTTGTTCTAACAGTGCTTGCTGCCGGGTGCGGGATTGGGCCGTATTGATCGCGATTCCAATGCTGGGCATCATTTGTTCTAAAAATTGTTGTCGAAGCACCGTGAGTGCCTTGCTCGAACCGATTTCAATCACCCCTTTGATCTGATTGTCATATAAAAAGGGCATGAGCATCACATAGCGAGGCACGGCTTGTGACAGGCCGGATTGAATTATATGGGTATATTCTTCCGGCCGCTGAGTACGGAAAAGGGTTTTTTGTTCCAACGCCGCTTGTCCCACTAACCCTTCGCCCAGTAAAAATTTATCCGGTATGTTGTCACTCGTGGTATAGGCATAACTGGCGATGATGTGCAAATAGGGTTGTTGTTTTGTTTCTTTAATCAAATAAAATAATCCAACCTGCGCCTCGACATAAGTGGTGAGAAAAGAAATGATATTCTTAGCCAATTTCACAATTTCCAACTCGCCTCTTATGTGATCATTTAACCGCGTTTGTCCTGTTTTAAGCCAATATTGTTCCGCATTTTTGGCCGTGGCTTCTGCCAGTTTAGTGGTTGCGCTTTCTAAGGCATTTTTGATCTGGATAAAATCACCTTGGTATTTCGCTTGAGGTGTGACACCTTCAGCGCCTTCGGCTAATCCTTGAGAAACCTGCACAATATCTTCAACAACTTGCCCTAATTGATATAAAGCGGTTTCAAGGGCCTGTTTGATTTGGACAAAGTCTCCTTGGTATTGAGCCTGAGACATCACATGTAGATCGCCGGCCGCTAAGCCTTGAGAGACTTGGACAATATCTTCGATCACCAATCGCTGGTTAGACAAGACTGTTTCTTGGGCATTTTTGATGTGGCGGAAATCGCCTCGATACTCAGATTGAGGCCTAATACTGAGGTTGCCTTCCGCTAATCCTTGAGAAACGCGAACAATATCTTCAATCACTAACCGTTGGTTAGAGAGGGCGATTTCTAAGGCCTGTTTGATTTGGCGAAAATCACCTTGATATTCTTGAGACGGCATCACATCAAGCTTGCCTTCGGCTAATCCTTGAGACACTTGGACAATGTCTTCAATCACCTGCCGTTGGTTGAACAGGGCGATTTCTAAGGCCTCTTTGATTTGGATAAAATCACCCTGGTATTCAGACTGAGGCGTAACACTGAGCAGCCCCTTGGCGAGGCCTTGGGATACTTGTACGATGTCTTCTATTACCAAACTTTGGTTGGATAAAGTGGTTTCTAAGGCTTGTTTAATTTGGACGAAATCGCCTCGGTATTCAGCCTGTGGCATGACTCGTAATTGCCCAGAGGCTAAGCCTTGAGAAATTTGGACGATATCTTCAATCACTTCTTTAAAGTAGCTGGCTAAAGCGTCAAATGTTCGCCCGATATCACCCATTTCATCTCCACGATAGGTGAGCTTAGCCATTTCTGTTTTATCTAGCCCGGTTAAGGCCGTGTTGCCGGCCGTCAGTAATTGGGCCCCTTGAACGATGAGGGCTAAGGGTTTACTGATTAAACCGGCTAAGAAAATAGCCAGTAGTAAGCTGATAATCACAACAGCTAAACTGACACCGATAATGATCTCTCTCACCCTTTTCGCAACCGTTTGTATATTCTCTTGGGCTACCTTTTCATCCTCAAGTGCTTTTTTATAATTTTGTTCTAAAAGCGGTTCAATACGGTGAAGTACGGCACGATAGCGATCCATAAGACTTGCAATCTTTTGATTAATTTGAACTAATTTTTCAAACAGGGTTTGATACTCTTTAGCCAGTGTTGTCAATCGTTGTTTATCAAATGAACTCAAATCAGTCTGGGTGACATTGACTTTGAACTGAGCCACTGTTTCATGCAAGCGGGTAATATCGTTCTCATCAGCGCGTAATAGATAATCTTTTTCAAAGCGGCGCATCATGAGCATATCAATCCTTAACAGGTTCAGGTTTTGATCTTTGACAGCCGCCTCAATCGCATGAACTTTTTGCCTAAATTGCCCCTCAAGGCCGCTATCTTTGAAGCCCCGTTTTTCAATTAAATCAACGACTACAAGAAAAATATTTTGGTATTCCATCATAGCTTGCTCAACAACGGTTATGGCCGCAATATGTTGCTGATGCTTTTCGAGTTCTTTTATTTCGGCTAAATAGGTATTGATATCACTAATTTGAGTTTGCACTTTGGCGACATACTGAGCGCGGGCTTGTTCAAAACCCAGTTGCTTGTAGCGTAAAAAATAATCTTTCTCACTGCGTCGTGCCATCAACATGGCAATTTGGCTTTGTAGGTTAAGCTGAGCAACGCGGCCATCTACATTGATCACATTGGTGACAATGGTTTGCATGTTATTCTGGTTAAGGATCGCGATAAGGCTAATGAGAAGAGATAAACTGATCATCACTAAACCCGCGATAATCAGCTTGTTTCGTATTTTGAGATTGTTGAACCAATTAAACATGAGAAAATAACCTGT
Source organism: Candidatus Parabeggiatoa communis (assembly GCA_035871815.2). GTDB lineage: Bacteria > Pseudomonadota > Gammaproteobacteria > Beggiatoales > Beggiatoaceae > Parabeggiatoa > Parabeggiatoa communis. Next base: position 6,565 of record JAYQWI020000414.1, on the reverse strand, counting down.
TTTTTTGGGCGCGAAGCCCGTTTTCAAATAGTTTTAGGTCAATATTATTTATAACGCAAGAGACGCAAGAGACGCAAGAGACGCAAAGATTTAGAGTTCTCTTGACACCTCTTTAGCGTCTTTAGCGCATTGTTCATTGATAAAGCCAGACGCGCATCAAGGAGATCAGTTTGTCGGTGTCTACGGGTTTGGAGAGATAGTCATTTGCGCCGGCTTCTATACATTTCGCTTTGTCGCCTGGCATCGCTTTTGCTGTCAGCGCAATTATGGGTAGTTGACGAAAACGGAACTGTTTTCGGATGTTTTGCATGGTTTCATAACCATCCATCTCTGGCATCATAATATCCATTAATACGAGATGTGTGTCTGGATGTTGTTCTAACATCTCTAAGGCTTCTTTGCCATTTTCAGCGACGAATACTTCTACTTCTTTATCTTCCAAAAGGGTTAGCAAGGCAAAGGTATTACGCATATCATCATCGACAATTAATACCTTTTTATGTCTTAAAATGGCTTCCTTGTCATGTACCATTTTTAACATTTTACGCTTGTCTGGCGATAAGTTGGCTTCTAATTGATGGAGAAATAGAGTCGCTTCGTCTAGTAAACGTTCCTGCGATCTGACTACCTTGATGGTGAGATTGTTTTCAGACTCTTGTAAACACTGATTTTCTGTCGATGTGAGTTCCCTTGCCATGTAGAGAATGATCGGTATCTGGGATAAATTATCGTCATTGCGTAACGATTCAAGCAGCTTGATACCGGTGCGTTTTTCGACATCAATATCGACGACTATGCAGTCAAATGGGATTTTTTGTAAATCTTGACTGGCTTGTGCTAGGGTTTCAGCGACGGTGGTTTGAACTTCTCCACCGCTGGCTATTTCTAAAATCGCTTTGTGACGTGATTGATTATCGACAACCAATAAGATATTTTTATGCATTTTAGCAATGAAGTGTTCTATCTTTTTCAAAGCTTCGCCTAATTCATCCATATTCACGGGTTTAAGCAAATAACCCATTGCGCCTTGCTTTTTGGCTTCTTTACGATGGTTATAAGCGGACATAAAATGCACGGGAATATGTCGCGTTTTAGGCTCATCTTTCAGTCTTTCCATAACACTCCACCCATCCAATTGGGGCAATCCGATATCCAGAATAATGGCACGAGGCGAATAGTCTTGTACCAGCTGTAAGCCCGTTTGCCCGTCTTCTGCAACAAGGCATTTAAATCCCATTTCTTGTGCGACTTCCATCAGAATGTGTGAAAAATGACGATCATCTTCAATGATTAAAATCGATTTATCTGTCGGTTGCAGCGTATTTCGATCATCGACAATAGGTGTCTCGTTTTGTACAGGCTGTTCAGCAGGCGCGGTGTCATTAGACTGCGTCTCTAAAGACTTGATTTCTACCGTTGATTGAGGCGTTGAAATGTGAGCCGGTTGTGAGGTAGGCAAGGTGGGCGCATTTTCTGGCAGATAGAGTGTAAAAGTACTCCCTTTGCCGGCTTCACTTTCTAAATGAAGTTCTCCCCCAAATAGTCGGGCTAATTGACGGGAGATCGATAAGCCTAAACCGGTTCCACCATAGCGGCGACTGGTGCTACCATCAACTTGTTGAAAGGCCTGAAAAAGAAGGTTTTGTTTTTCCTTGGGAATACCAATGCCACTATCGGTTACGCTGATAGCTAAGACAGTTTGTTCTTCAACCGTTTCAAGCCCATGAAGGCTGATATGGGTTAATTCCTGAACGTTTGAATTTCGGATAGCGATTTTGACTTCGCCCTTTTCCGTGAATTTAAAGGCATTAGACAGCATATTGTTCAGAATTTGTTGGAGTTTTTGCTGATCAGTTCGCAATTTCTCTGGCAAATCGTCGGCCGCTGTAATCTGAAAACCTAATCCTTTCGCTTGAGCAACATGACGGAATTTCTGTTCTAAGTTGTCAAGTAATATGGACAGGGGCAAGTTTTCAAGATGAAGTACCATTTTGCCGGCTTCTATCTTGGATAAATCTAAAATGTCGTTGATGAGTGCTAACAAGTCTGAACCGGCGCTGTAAATCGTCTGCGTATATTCCACTTGTTTATCGGTTAAATTGCCTGATTTGTTTTCTGATAACAGTTTTGCCAAAATCAATAAGCTGTTTAGTGGTGTCCGCAGTTCGTGGGACATATTCGCCAAAAATTCAGATTTATACTGACTCGCCTGTTCCAACTCTTTCGCTTTTGTTTTAAGCGATTCTTGACTGTTTTCTAAGGCTAAATGCTTGTCTCGCATCGCCTCTTTTTGTCGCTCTAATTCGCGAGTGCGTTCTTCGAGTTCCTCGTTGGTTTGGCGTAGTTCTTCCTGTTGCACTTGCAATTCGTCTGATTGACTTTGTAGTTCTTCATTCGTAGATCGAAGTTCTTCCTGTTGTTCTTGCAAAGCCTCTTCTGCCTCTTTTCGTGCGGTGATATCTCTCACAATCCCGGTAAATAGACGTTGATTGTTCATCTGCATTTCAGCGATGGAGATTTCTATTGGAAAATCATTTCCATCTTTACGTTGACCCACGACTTCACGCACTTGCCCAATCAACTTGGCATTGCCCGTTCTGAAATAGTTACTAAGATATTGATCATGCTGACTACGATGAGGATCAGGCATCAGTATTTTAATATTCTGACCGATTATTTCAGATTTGGCGTAACCAAAGATTTTCTCGGCTGATTTGTTAAAGGATTCGATAATCCCACGTTCATCAATCGTGATAATGGCATCAATAACAGTATCGACAATAGCGCGAATACGTTCTTCCCGTTCAACCACTTCTTCTTGTTGGGTTTGCAGAGTCTGTGTCAGTTGTTGAGACTGTTCCAACAAGGCTTGCATACGGAGACGAGATTGGGCCGTGTTAACCGTAATCGCGATATTGTCAGCCACTAAATCCAATAATTCTATTTCGCTTTCATTGAATGAACGGGCAGCGGCTAATTCTAAAACCCCTAAGACTTGATCTTCATAGATCAAAGGCAAGACAAAAATATCCTGTGGGAGGGATTCACCTAGGCCGGAATGGATAGACATATTAATATGTTCTTTGGGAATTTGGCGAAACAGAATACTTTTTTTCTCCAAAGCGGCTTGTCCAATAAGCCCTTCTCCTAACTTCAATTCGTTAGTGTTATGATTACGCTGTTTATAGGCATAGCTACTGACTAATTTGAAGTGTTCGCCTTCGCCTAAAAAAAACACGGCGACTTGGGCATTGATATAATTGGCCAGATAGTTGAGGATATGTTGTGTTAAGGTGTTCAGCGTTTGCTCACCGCGCATGGTTTCATTCAACTCTGTTTGCCCTGTCTTCAGCCAATTTTGCTCAGTATTATGGGCAGTCGTTTTAGCTAACGTCGTTGCTGCGGAATCCAATGCATTTTTAATCTGTACGAAATCTCCTGGGTATTCAGTGTCAGCCTGTTCACGTAACTGGCCTATTGTTAAACCTTGTGACGTTTTAACAATGTTTTCAATGACTTGTCTTAAACTGGATAAGGTTGTTTCTAGGGCCAGCTTGATCTGGGCAAAATCTCCTTGATATTGGGCTTTTGGCATCACTTGCAAATCACCTGCTGCCAATCCATGAGAAACTTGGACAATATCTTCAATCACATACCGTAAACTGATTAAAGTTTTTTCCAATGCCGTTTTGATTTGAACAAAATCGCCCCGATATTGGGCCTGTGGCCTAATCTGCAAATGCCCTTCCGCTAATCCTTGAGACACTTGGACAATATCCTCAATGATGAGCCGATTCTCTTGGTGTTGTTGGTTAATAATGCGAAATTGCTGATTAAAGGCATCAGCTAATAAACGTAATTCCTTGCTGCCGGCCGGCGTTAAGCTAAAATCTAATGTTTGAACCTCCTTCCCTTGTAACGCGCTGATATAGGTGGCGAGAGGAATGGCAAATAACATTCTAAAAAGCCATAACACCGTACCCATGCCAATCAAAATAACGAAAACCATGACCACCAAAATCAGGGTAGCCATTTGGGTTTTATTGTGAGCCACTTGAACTTCACGCGCTGTTCGTGCATTCATCATTTTCTGAAATTGTGCAATGGGTTCTGTGATACTGCGTGTCTTGTTATTATATTGAGCATCAAACATCATTTCTCTAGCCCGCGTCATTTTGTCTTCGGCATTGAGCTTGCTCTCTTCAGCACTCAATGCCCAACTCGCGACGCTTGGGGGCATTAAGCCTTTAGAAATAGCCTGGGCTTCCAATACTAAACGCATAGCGCGTGTTTCGATGGCAACCAAGGCATCGGATTGCTGTTTCGCTAGGGTAAGCAAGTCAAGTTCTGCCTGAGGCGCTTTCAGTGCCTTGATCCGGGTGATAACGTTCTCCCGAGTTCGAATGACTTCAATTTCCTGCCAGTAGTCTTGAATGTGTGTGATATGAGCCGTTATCACAAAGTGACGTGTTTTATCAGTGAGATAGTGAGAGGCCTTTGCCAAATCAATGCCGAGTTGTTTAAATTCAGCCTGTCTAGCAATAGCATGATGTTCTTCTTGGATCGCTTGATTTTCAAAATAAACACTACCTGCTAATAGAAATACCATTAAGCAAAATGCAATCACAGCGATCAGGTTGATCGTAGATTGTTTGATTATCATGGGGGATTTTCTCTGAGTTGATGTTAGAAAGTGAAATATATCATTTCTAAGGGAAAGGATAAAGGGGGGAATTGAGAAAAAGGATGAGAGTCTAATAGCCTTAATTGGGGCCGTTGTCTAAAAGCGGGGCTACCCTCAATGCTATTAACATTAAGTTAAGGGCAGATACGCAGGTATTTCCCTATAAAAAAACATAGCATTTAGGGGCTGTAAGGGCGATCCTGTGTGTTCGCCCAGGCTTTCTATGTTCAAGTTTTTGCGCGCAAGATTCGATACGCGCTCCTAAAAGGTACGATATTTCCTCTGATTATTGCTAATGCTATTGATTTTTTAGATTGATGAAAGAACAAGTGTAAATAAGCATAAGGCCTTTTTTAACCCTGCAAAAAATTAAATCTAAATAACCCTATTGTATACATTGTCATATAACTTATTGAAATTATTTGAATTTAGGGTTCAGTACTTAGTCAGTCTAGAATGACGGGCTACCAATCCAAAAGCGGCTTTCATGCCGCCCGGAGATTATCACAACGCGATATTCTCAACCCAAACCCGTTTGCCTGAAACCACCACCCCAATGCCCCAAATGTTTTTAACGTCATGCTCTCGCAACTCCGCCGCATATTGCTGCTTTTGGATTTGTTCCAAGGCACTTTGCATTGCCTCGGAGGCATTTTTCTCCTCCGGTTTATCAATTTTTTTAAATTCAAACACAAAGCCCGGTTCATTCGGATCAAGTGGGATCATCAACACATCATAACGGCCATAACCCGATTCTCGATTGGAACGAATATGATAACGATCCGTCATATTGGTCAACAACCCCAATACAAACGCATGATACACTCTTTCGGGTTTCTTCCCGGCGATATCGTGATAGCTCAAAACCGCTAAAACCATTTCTTTCAATAACTTAGCAAAGGTTTTAAAATCGGTTTGGGTCAAAGCGCGTAGCAATTGTTGTAATCGCTGACTGCCAACGGTTTTTTGAACCCAAACTTGAACCGTATTGCGGTAAAAAGCCTGTACTTCACGATTAGGAATGGCCAGATCATAAATCGGTTCTTCGTCCCTTAATTGAAAAGACACCGGTTTCAGATAGCCACTAAAAACCAACAAACTCCACACATTTTGTTCATTGTGTTCCAAATCGCGCAAGACGATATTTTCATTCAAAGGCGTGGTGATTTTGCCACCTGCCAGTAAGGTTTCAATTTGTTCCTGAAATGCCGGATCGGTGCGTGTGATGATCTCTCGCAATAAAGCATTACCGCTGGTATTTATCCAATAAGGACGAGGAATTTTATTTTTTCGATTCATAAAACTCAGCACCGACCACGGATTATAAATAATCTGGTTCCCAAACAGATAGCCGTTGTACCACGTTTTCAAGAGGTTGGTTTTAGTAAAAGAAAAATCCTTGGTCAATTGTTCGATTTCATCTGGCGTAAATCCGAAACAATCCTGAAATTCTAAGTCTAGCAGGGATAACACATCCAAATTATTCAAGTCTGAAAAAATCGACTCTTTGGCAATTCGCAAAATACCGGTGACAATGCCTTTTTCCAAATCCGAATTATCCTTCAAGGCATTGCCCAGCATGATGCGCATAAAAAGAACAATGTCTTCATAGTAGCCCTGTTCTTGCCCGGCATGGATAGGCGTATCGTATTCATCCAACAAGACAATCACCCGTTTGCCGGTTTGCCGATGAAGCAATTGCATCAAAAAACTTAAGGCCTCTTCCCAATCTCTCAATTGTCCCTGTTCGTCTATGATTTGGTCATAGTGTTTTTGTTCCCTTTCAGTCAGTTTTGGGTAAAGAAAGGCTTGGTGTTCCAAATACAGCTCAATTAATAAACCGCGAATTTGAGACAAACATTGTTCCATGTTTGACGCTTT
>JAYQWI020000413.1:0-2104 GCA_035871815.2 Candidatus Parabeggiatoa communis | reverse complement strand
GTGGAAACGCGAAAGTGAGATAAGCGCAAAAAGCCTTTTTAACAACGCCAAGGATTACTTCACTCTTAACCGAGGGCCTAAAGCCATTATTTTTATGAAAGTATATGTCATTAACAAAGACGGCAGTAAATTAATGCCTTGCAATCCAGCAAAGGCTAGAAAACTATTACGTGATGGTTTCGCTACGTCAGTGGAACTAATACCGTTTACTATTCAACTTGAATGGGACTGCGAAGAGAATATTCAGGAAATAACCATTGGCATTGATAAGGGAAGCCATACGACGGGTTATTGTGCAATAGCTAATGGTGAAATATTAATGTCAGGCTATATCAACCATAGAACGGATGTTAAAAAGAAGATGCAAGGACGTGCAGCTAATCGCAGACAAAGAAGATCAAGACTGTGGTATAGAAAGAGGCGGTTTAATAACCGCTCATCAAGCAAGCGTGCTTTCAGGTTACCTGTCTCAATCAAAACTAATTTCGATGAGGTTATAAGAACGATAAACCAATTACCTTTATCGATTAAAGCGGTTGTTATAGAAGATGTGCAGATTGATATTGCGAGACTGAATGATGCCAAGTTAAACGGTAAATATTATCAACAATCAAACCGCTTGCATGAAAATCTAAGGCTGGCGACTTTGATTCGTGATAATTTTACTTGCCAATGTTGCAAGGCGAAGAATACCTCGCTTGAAGCACACCACATCCACTACCGAAAAGACGGCGGTAAAGAGACGATTAACAATTTGATAACCGTTTGTTCTACTTGTCATTCTCGGATTCATGACGGAACAAAAACACTCAAAAAGAAAGGTGTGGATGGCTTCAAAGATCAGATAGCTCAACGAACCATGCAGGGAAAAATTTATCTGTATTCTGAATTGAACAAGAAATACAAAGTAACAAAAGTTTATGGGTATGAAACATCTGCATTCCGAAAAGAACAGGGTTTGCCAAAAGATCATGATGCGGATGCATTAGCTGTTGCCACATTAAGAACAGGTGAAGTGATACCTTTCCATAAAGAGAATTTTTACACGATAAATTTCAGAGCCACACAAACCAGAAGGCAATTTCACTTTCTTCCGAAAAAAGGCAAAGGTCGTGTTAGGTATCAAGTCAATTCGAGTTTAGGAAAGTTTAGTAAGGGCGATATTGTTTTAGTGAAAGGGAAATATTTGAAGCAAATCAACTCCATTTACTCAAATGGTGTATTGGCGTTTAAGCGAGTTCTGGACGAACCTTTTTCATCAATACCTAAGAATTGTAGATTGCTTGAACGACAAAGTTCATTGGTATTTTATTCTATTTAATACCATTGAATACTATTAAATCAGTGAATGTATATAATACTATCAAACCCGTTAACTTGTGCTTCTTGTTATTATGACTATCATCATAATTAATTGAAATCAATCATATCAATCAGAAATCCTTTAAAATCAATAATATGAACCCTTACTCTTTTCGCAAACGGCTTTTCGGTATCTCCCCCGATGAAACGACTTTTTCTAAACGCGGTTTTCATGCCGTGTCTGATAACGTTCGTCAACAATTAGAAAGTGTCGGAGAAACTTTTGTTTATGGTTATCATGCCGCCTTATTGAATGACAACTTAGAATCCTTGAGCCAACAACTCGACACCCTGCCAAATGAAATGCGTGGTTTTGCGTATGAGGGCGCAGCGATGGCGATGACGTTGCTTGATTTTCTATCGCCCTTTAATCGAAATCGTTTTAAACGATTTGTACAAGGTGCTGGGGCGCATCATATCTATATGGTTCACGTTGGCGCGGGATGGGCTTGGGCGCGATTGCACCGGAATGTCAATAAAGCAGTCACTGCCCTCGATCCTTTATTGAGGTGGTTGGCAGTAGATGGTTATGGATTCCATGAAGGTTATTTTCACCCGCAAAAAACCATCACACAAGGTATCGTACCCCGTCGCCTGTCTGGATATACGCGACATGTTTTTGATCAAGGTATCGGGCGCTGTTTATGGTTTGTCAAAGGGGCTGATGTTGACGAGATTGCCAATACGATTAATGGTTTTCCGGCCGAAAGACAAGCTGATTTATGGAGTGGCATTGGGCTTG
>JAYQWI020000412.1:0-6737 GCA_035871815.2 Candidatus Parabeggiatoa communis | reverse complement strand
AAAGGTGAGATTTTAGAACTGAAAAAAACCATCAATACCATGGTGGAACAGTTAAACAGCTTTTCCTCCGAAGTGATTCGCGTGGCACGTGAAGTGGGTGTTGAAGGCATCTTAGGTGGAAAAGCCAAGGTTGAAGGCATTGCGGGTGTGTGGAATGATTTAACCAACAGCGTTAACCGAATGGCCGCTAATTTGACCGAACAAGTTAAGAATATCGCCGAGGTTACCCAATCTTTATCACGTTCCTCTAAGGAAGTGGATGACATCTGCCAGAAAATGCTCCAAGACGCACAAAGTACCTCTGATCAAGCCAATTTAGCCGCCGCCGCTTCTGAACAAATCAATACGAACGTTCAAATGGTAGCCGCTTCGACAGAGGAACTCACCAGCAGTTTCAAAGAAGTGGCCGCCAACGCGGCCGAAGCGGCCAAGGTAGGCAGCAATGCGGTGCAAATGGCCGAAACGACCAATGAAGCCATTTCCAGCCTTGGGCAAAGCAGCGCCGAAATCGGCAATGTGATCAAAGTCATCACATCAATTGCTGAACAAACCAATTTACTGGCACTCAACGCCACCATTGAAGCGGCTCGCGCGGGGGATGCTGGCAAAGGCTTTGCCGTCGTGGCGAACGAAGTTAAGGAATTGGCGAAAGAAACCGCCAAATCCACTGAAGACATCAGCCGTAAGGTTGAAGCGATTCAAAGCGATACACGCAATGCAGTGGAAGCGATTAAACAGATTGGCGACATTATCAAGCAAATCAATGAGATTCAAAACGCCATCGCCAGTGCCGTTGAAGAACAAAGCAGCACCACCAATGAAATAGGGCGCAATGCCAACGAGGCCGCGACGGGCACTTCCGAAGTCACTACCAACATTAACAAAGTGGCAACTTCGGCAGGAAGTACGACAGAAGGCGCGAATACCACCCAACGATCAGCCAATGATTTAACCACGATGTCTGAAAAACTGGAAAAACTGGTAGGAAAATTTACCTTTAATAAGGAGATAGCGAGAGCGTAAATAATACAAGGATTGTATAGGCATTGGGGTAGTAGAGACGCACGGCCGTGCGTATCTACCCCGTTCAATTAATTTAGTTTATTTAAAAAAAACCATAACATGTCAACTCTTTCACGACAAATATTTTTAACGGGTTTAGAAGAAAGTGAAAACGGCTTTATTTTTCTGAACTCAACAAAGGAGATCATTTTCTGCAACCAGTGGCTGTCCAAGGCGATTGGACTATCCCACGAGCAACTACTGGGACGAACAATTGAGGCCGTTATGCCTGAAATGGTTAATTCACGAGTCATTACCGCTATTGATAATGCTTTAAAATCGGGCCTGTCTTCCGTGTTATCTCCCCATTTAAACCGTTCTCCCTTTCCTCTTTATAGCACAGTCAATGGGCAGAAAGAACGTTTGCAACAACAAATCGTCATCAAACCGATTTTTCCACCTCATTTATCCGCTCATTGCCTAATACAAATCTTTGATGTGAGCAGTTCCATAAAGCGTGAACAGCTATTGCGTGTTCAAGCTCGGCAACTGAGAGAACAAGCACAAGAATTAGAACAGGCTAAATATCTGGCTGAATCGGCTAATCGTGCTAAAAGTAGCTTTCTCGCTAATATGAGCCATGAATTACGCACACCGCTTAATGTGATTTTGGGTTATACGCAAATTCTAAAACGAGATCACGCTTTAAATACCGAGGAACAAGAAGAAATCAATGCTATCCATCGTAATGGTGAATATTTATTAACCCTGATTTCCGATGTTTTGGATTTGTCTAAAATTGAAGCAGAACGCTTGGAACTGTCTTTAAACCCTTTTCATTTGCGGGATTTTATCAAAGAATTCACCTATTCTTTTAAAATACGGGCAGAAAAACAGAAAATTTCCTTTATTGACACGATATTATCAAATCTACCCGCCGTGATTTATGGGGATGAAAAACGCTTACGACAAATTTTGAGTAATTTATTGAGTAATGCCTTCAAATTTACTGAACAGGGTGGGGTGGCACTCAAAGTGGGTTACGACGACGGCAAAATCAGTTTTCAAGTGGAAGATACCGGCATTGGGATTCCTTCTGAGGCACTGTCAACTATTTTTTTACCCTTTCAACAAGTCGGCAGTGTAACTTATCAATCTCAAGGTACAGGACTGGGTTTGTCTATTAGCCAGAAATTGCTTAACTTAATGAACAGTGAATTGCATCTTGAAAGTACGCTAGGGCAGGGCAGTACATTTAGGTTTCTGCTGGATTTGCCAGAAGTATTGGCACTTCAAGATATCATCCCCGCTGCCAAACAGAATATTATAGGCTTTCAAGAACAAACAAAAAAAATTCTGATAGTGGACGACAAAGCTGAAAATTGCACCGTTTTAAGAAAATTGTTAGCACCATTAGGGTTTGATATTGCAGAAGTAGGGAATGGTCAGGAAGCGTTGGAAAAAGCGCATGAATGGCAACCTGAGTTGATTTTAATGGATTTAATTATGCCTGTACTAGATGGCTATGAGGCAACACGCCGAATCAGAAAAAATCCCGTTCTGAAAAAGATTATTGTGATTGCCGTGTCAGCCAGTGCTTTTAGTCATGAGCAAGAAAAAAGTATGGAAGCTGGCTGCAACGTTTTTCTCAGCAAACCCATTAATGCTGATAGACTGTTAGAATGTTTACAGACTCATCTGAACTTGACTTGGATTTATGAAGATCAGAAGAAGAATGAGACAAGCGAAGAGGCCGAACAGCAAACTGAAATCCCGCTCGTGGGCCCCTCACCAGAAAAAGCGGCTATTTTATTTGACTTAGTACGGAGTGGCGATATCAATGGCATTATTGAATTTGCGGAAGAACTTGAACAAACTGATGAGCCATTAGTCGCGTTTGCCAAAAAAATTACGCAATTAGCCAAAGACATTAAAAAGAAAGAAATCAGAGAATTGGCCAAACAATATATGGCTGTCCAGAAAGAAAAGGGGAAAGGATGTTTTTAGGAGTCCAAACTTTAGTTTGGTAAGCATTGCCAAACTAAAGTTTGGAGTCCATCACCTGTGATAACTGATAACTGATAACTGATAATGGATACTCTCTTAGTCATTGATGATCAACCTGACAATATCAAAGTGTTGCTTAAATTGTTAAGTGATAGTGGTTTTAAAGTGTTGGTTGCTTCTGATGGTCAAGACGGTATTGAAACGGCTGAATTTACTCGGCCCGATTTAATACTGTTAGATGTGATGATGCCCGATATAGATGGCTTTGAAGTTTGTAAGTTATTGAAATCTAAAGCTGAAATTCAAAATATTCCTATCATTTTTATGACGGCACTGATTAATACCCTTGATAAACTCAAAGGATTTGAATTGGGCGCAGCAGATTACATTACTAAACCCTTTCAGAATGAAGAAGTATTAGCCCGCATCACAGCCCATATCAATATACAAAAATTACAACGGCAAGTGACACAACAAAACCAGCAGTTAATTGAAGAAATCAATCGGCGCAAACAGGCTGAATTGGAACGTGAAGAAGCCTTAAAGACTTTGCAAGCCGAGAAAGTATCGTTAGTCAAACGTGTTGAAGAACGCACCATCGAATTGACTCGCTCTCTCCGCCTAAAAGATGAATTTCTAGCCAACATGAGCCACGAATTACGCACACCGCTAACAGCGATTTTGGGCATTTCGGAAGGCTTCCAAGAGCAATTTTATGGCCCTCTCAACGACAAGCAACACCGCTTCATGCAGACACTCGAAAATAGTGCTCGTCATTTATTGAATTTGATTAACGAGATTCTGGATTTGTCCAAAATCGAAGCGAAAAAATTAAGCTTAAATATTGACACCGTTTTTGTGAATAACGTTTGCCAGGCGAGTTTACGCATGATTAAAGAAGCCGCTGACAAAAAACGACTTGGGGTTCTTATGACTTTTGATGACACGGTAAACATAATTCAAGCTGATGAACGTCGTTTAACACAAATTTTGGTTAATTTGTTAAATAATGCGATCAAGTTTACACCAGATGGGGGCTTTATTGAATTAGAGGTTAGGGGGCATCCTGAAAAGGGTATGCTTGACTTTCGTGTTAAAGACACTGGTATAGGCATTACACAAGAGAATATAAAATATATTTTTGAGCCTTTTGTACAGCTAGATGGGGGGCTCAACCGAGCATCAGAAGGTACTGGGTTGGGCTTGTCGTTAGTGTATCATTTGACAAAAATGCACAACGGGATTGTTTCAGTTGAAAGTGAAATCGGTAAAGGCAGTTGTTTTACGGTCTCGTTGCCTTGGGAATCTTAAATTTTAATTAAATCTTGGAGTTTGAAAGTTTGCCAAGATAAATCTTGGACTCCGAAGATAATTCTAAAAATCTTGTGTGGGTAGCCACTTTAAATAATCCGAAAATAATCCTAATGTCAAAAACTCGTATTCTGATCGTTGATGATTCCGTTGTCGTCCGTCGCCTGTTGGACAAAGCCTTGTCTGTTGACCCCTCATTGGAAGTGGTTGGCGCGGTTTCTAATGGCCGCTTTGCGTTGAAAAGAATTCAATTGGGCAATATTGATTTAGTGACTTTAGACCTGGAAATGCCGGAAATGAACGGGCTGGAAACGTTGATTGAAATTCGGAAAACTCATCCACGTCTGCCGGTGATTATATTTAGCCGGCGCACCCTGCGTGGGGCGGCTGTGACATTAGATGCCTTGTTTTATGGCGCGAGTGATTATGTGACTAAACCGTGTGCTGAAAACAAAGAAGCAGCCCTGGAATACATTCGTAACGAACTGATTCCAAAGATTAAAGCCTTCTGTCCCCAACAGAGCTTATCCAAACCTCACGTTGCACGACAGCCAAGTTTAGCTAAATATCAGCCTGCCCTTCAAGTTCGCAAAAAAGTAGACATTGTTGCCATTGGCGTGTCAACGGGGGGCCCAAAGGCATTAGCCGCATTACTCCCTGAATTGTCTCGTTTTTTATCGGTGCCCATCGTGATTGTGCAACACATGCCCCCCCTTTTTACGCAACGATTGGCTAAAAGCTTGGCTGCCCAGTCTGCGATTAAAGTCAGGGAAGCTGTGCCCGGCGACATTCTTGAAGCCGGCCATGTGTTGGTAGCCCCTGGCGGCTATCATTTGGTGTTGGAACGGGCCGGTACTCGTATTAAGGCGCAAACTCATCAAGGCCCAGAAGAAAACTCTTGTCGCCCTTCGGTGGACGTTCTATTTCGCTCGGTGGCTAAAATTTACGGTGCTGGGGCACTCGGTGTGATATTAACGGGTATGGGACAAGATGGTTTAATCGGTTGTGAGGCGATCAAAGCGGCTGGGGGACAAGTTTTTGTTCAAGATAAAGAGAGTTCAGTGATATGGGGAATGCCAGGGTTTGTGGCACAGGCGGGACTGGCTGATAAGGTATTACCCTTAAATCAATTAGCTATTGAGATTACTCGGCGAATTAAGAATGGATAGATGTTAACATCAGTAAAACTCAAAACTGGCATGAACAGTGGATGTTCAATTTTATAGTTTTGTTCAAAAAATAGTTCATTTGTTCAAAAATGATGTTATTTTATGTCGGACAATACAAAAGTAAACAATACTTCCTCTGAGAAGAAGAGGAATGCCGTTATACTTGGTGGTGGTAGTATTTTTGCCACTCTAATTGGAACTTTCGGTTATTTTGGCAGTTACGCCATAGACTTTTTAGATCGACAAAGGGAGATCAATAACAGATTGGTCGTTTTAGAACGAGTTGAATCGGAAATGGTTAAAGGAGCACGAAGAACGAAGGATGAGGGACAAGAATTGAGGGATGAATTGAAATTGGATTTATCCTATTTAACGCAACGGCTTAATCATGTTGAGGATGTCGTTTTCAGACTTGATGAGACTGCCACTACTAAATAAAAATTAAAGTAACAATATTAAACGGATACCACTAATTATTGAAAGGGTATCCGTTTTTTTTTGGCTCTTATTCTTTATCAGCCCATTTCGCATACTCAGGAAAACACCGTTTCATCTGCACTTCCAACCAATGCCTATGTTTCTCGTCCGCCCCATCCCACCATTCTTTTAACCATTCTATCGTCCCCACCAATGTCTCTACTTTCTCTGTGCCTTTTTTCTCATACATTTCACCCTTACCAGTCAATAGCCAGTTTATAGATATTCCCAATTGTATATGTATTTTAGTGAGAGCATCTGCTCCGGGTTTTCTTTCTCCAGCTATATATTTTTGCAATGTTATATAAGGAATATTAGCTTCTTTTGAAAAGTCTTTTAATGTCTTGTTTTTATTAACAATGACTTTTTTTAGTCTTTTAGCAATATCCATTTGTATTATTTTTAAAAAAAAGCAGTTGACTAAATATACTATAGTATGTAAAATGCGTCCCTGTTTTAGAGAGGCAGTTATATTAGCAGTTTTTAAATAGTTACGCTAACAGTGCCTAATTGATAACTGACAACTGAAAACTGAAAACTGAAAAAGAGGTTCTTTAACAATGAAAAGAGTCGGTTTAAGGCAAATAGCTTTAGCGATGAAACAACTTGACGAAACCACAATTTTAGAATGGTTAAGTGTCAAAGAAATTTCACAAGTCATGAAGTTATATCATTGAGTCATCCGCACACACCTCTTAAATGGTTACCGGGTCAATATACCTGGTTATGGAACACATCGAATAGTGTTTCGTAGACCGAAACGTTATAAGA
>JAYQWI020000411.1:0-5587 GCA_035871815.2 Candidatus Parabeggiatoa communis | reverse complement strand
TAAATTTCTTTACTCGGTGTTATTAGGGAAGGAAAGGGGACCACGACTTGGGCCATTTCTAAGTATACTGGGTAAAGAAGCGGTGTTGTCTATGCTTAAGAAAGCGGTGGCAAAATATGCGGCATAAGTTTTTAAATATTACTGTTCTTTCAAATAGTTAGACTTATATTCTTAAGTTTTTTACTGTTTACGTTACAACGTAAGTTTACTGGTCAGAATTTTTTACATTACAACTTTAGTTTTAGGATTTTCGTTCCAGCTTTAGTTTGCTGTTTTTCGTTCCAACTTTAGTGTTGGTCAAATTACAATTCAAAGTAAAGTTTGAACTCCTTTTCAAACTAAAGTTTGAACGCCAATTGTTCGGGCCAAAAGTATTGCGAGCAAAACTTTTTGCCCGATCCGCAGGGAAGCTACGCTAAAACTAAAGTTTGAACTCCAACAAAAAAAGTTATAATCAGATAAAACAAAATATCAGATAAAACCAAATCATTATGACTTAAAATCTCAATTCGTGTACCATTTACAAATAAAGCTTGTCCAAAACGTAATAAAACTTACTATGGAAAACCTTATGGCCATTGAATCTAAAATTGATCCACAAATGACTTTACTCATTATTGAAGATAGTCCGACATTAGTGGTTGCTTACCAAGAATACTTGCGTGAGGAAGCTTGCCATGTGACGTATGTCGATACAGGTACTGATGCTTTAGCCCATATCCAGAAAAAAGTGCCTGACACTATTTTGCTTGATCTTGGCTTACCCGATATGAATGGTATGGAAATTTTAAAGTACACTAACGAGCAACAACTTCCTTGCTTAGTTGTCGTCGTCACGGCACAAGGTTCAATTGACATTGCCGTCGAAGCGATGCGTTATAAAGCCTTTGATTTTATTGAAAAACCTTTTGATGGCCAACGACTTCTTGTTACGCTACGCAATGCTTTGCGCCACCAGCGATTGGAACGCGCTTTAGAAAAATATCAAGAAAAATTCCTTGAACGTAAACAATATTATGGTTTTATTGGCGCTTCTTCACCAATGCAGGTGGTTTATCAGATTATTGAGAACGCAGCCTCTAGCAAAGCAACTGTCTTTATTACAGGAGAAAGTGGTACTGGCAAAGAGCTTTGTGCTGAAGCAATACATAAACGTAGTCCGCGCTGTAAGAAGCCATTTATTGCTATCAATTGCGCGGCCATTCCGAAGGAATTAATGGAGAGTGAAATTTTTGGTCATGTCAGAGGTGCTTTTACTGGGGCTGTGAATGAACGACAAGGGGCCGCTTTTCAAGCTAACAGTGGCACTTTGTTTTTGGACGAAATTGGGGAAATGGATTTAGATTTACAAAGTAAGCTACTGCGCTTTGTGCAAACTGGCATTGTTCAGAAAGTGGGTGGAAGCAAACCTGAAAAAGTCGATGTCCGCTTCATCTGTGCAACAAATCATGATCCGTTAGTGGATGTACAAGAAGGCCGTTTTCGTGAGGATCTCTATTATCGCTTACATGTGATTCCTATCACCTTACCCCCGCTTCGTGAACGCGAGAATGACATTTTACTGATTGCCAGAGAATTTCTCACCAAGTATACCGAGGAAGAAAATAAACCCTTTACCGGTTTTGCGCCAGAGATAGAGGCTATCTTACTCCATTATGACTGGCCAGGTAATGTGCGGCAATTGCAAAACGTTATCCGTAATATCGTGGTGCTGAATGACGGAGAACAAGTCACACGGGATATGTTGCCAGCACCTCTCAATAAAGAATTACATAAAAATCGTTTAGGTTCGATAATGGCCATTTCTCAAAAGAATCCTGAGCAAACCAATTCCATTGTCTCTTTCCCTTCAAACGCTGAAATGACTAAAAATAACATCCAAACGATTCGTCCTCTTTGGCAAGTCGAAAAAGAAGCTATCGTGCAAGCCATTGAATTTTGTGACGGTAATATTCCTAAAGCCGCAGCCTCGTTAGATGTCAGTCCTTCAACGCTGTACCGTAAGCGTCAAAGTTGGGAGAATAATAAAAAGACTTAGCAACTTTAAGTCAAATCTTGATGAGAGCATAATTTAAAACGGTTATGGGACTTCCAGGTTTGTTGCAAAAATTCCGCCTGACTACAAGTTAGTCTAGGTAGGAGTGCAAACTTTACTTTGCCAAAATTTGGAACGTAGACCAACAAACTAAAGTTTGCCAAGATTTATAATCAGGAGCGTTTTTAATTGGGGTTCATCTTGTCTTTCAGTTTCTGAATGTGAATTTGAACTTGCTCACGAATCTTGTTCGTCATTTCCTTAATGTGAAGTTCAGCTTGTTTACCAATATCGCCATTTTGATCAAGCTTGACAGCTTGTTGGTATTGAACCAGAGCGGCTTCGTATTGTTTCAGTTCTGTGAGCGTTTGCCCTAATTGAGAGTAGTAAAAAGCATTTTCTGGTTTCAAGGCGACGGCTTTTTCATATTCAATCACGGCAGCCTCTGCTTGGTTAAGCTGGCGTTTTGCTTCTCCTAAGCACCAATAGGCCCAGTCTTCTGTTGCTGAAACTTCAAGCGCCTTTTGACAGTTTTCAATAGCCGATTCTGGTTTATTCAACCCGACTTCTGCTAATCCACACAAGGCATAAGCGGCCGCTTTGGCAGTTTGACTAACCTGTTGTGATGCCAAGATCGTTTGACATTGTGTCAACACTGTTTCTGGTTGTTTCAGCTGTATTAGCGCATAGCTTAGTCTGATGCGACTCCAAATGTGAGTGGGTTCTATTTCTAAAGCTTTGTCAAACTGACTAATCGCTTCTTCATACCGATTCAGTTCAGATAACGCTTTACCCCAGGCATAGTAATAAAGCCGCTTATTCGGTTCCCATTCTAGCGCGGTTTCATATTGAACGATGGCTTGTTCATACTGTTTCAATTGAAACAGGGCATCACCCCATTTGTAATAAATCCAACCTTCCGGTTTGAGATTCACAGCAATTTGGTATTGCGTTATCGCTTCTTTATATCGTTTCAAGTCAGCCAGTGCAACACCCCAATTAGCCGTAATCCAGTTGATATCCGGATTTTTATTTTGGGCCATTTTGTATTTTTCAATGGCTTGCTCAGAATGCTCCGCATGTAATAAGGCATTACCCCAGTTACCATAAAACGAGGCATCACCTAGATCAAATTCAGTGGCCTTTTGGTACTGTGTAATGGATTCAGGATAGCGTTCCAAAGCATCCAAGACTAGCGCATAGGTATAGTAAAAACGCCCTTTAAATGTGTTATCGGTACTCTTATTGACTAGAGGTTCATATTGAGCAAAATAGTCGGGTTTATTCAGTTCTTGAATCGCTTCCACTACATTCTTATCAAATCGAGTCAGTATCTCAGGATCAAGAGTTACCGCTTCTTCATATTTAATCAGCGCGGCTTCATATTGTTTCAATTTAACCAGTACATCACCCCAACCGCTATAAATCCAAGCACGAGTGGAATAGCTGGCGTTTGAGTTCAAGGCTTGTTCATATTTGACAAGCGCGGCTTCATATTGGCCTAAATCATGTAGCACATTACCCCATTTCAAGTAATAAAGCCCTTCATTTGGGCTGATTTCAGCAGCTTTTTGGTATTGAATTAAAGCAGCTTCATATTGCTTGAATTGTTCTAAAACATCTCCCCAAGCGTTGTAGTAAGAAGCATGGTTTAAAGCGAAAGCTTCATACTTGACAAACAATAGAGGTTGTTTAAGGCGTTTAAGGGCATCTCTCAATTCTCTATAAACCCAATAATTGTTGGATTTTAACTTCAATGAGATTGCAAATTGTTCCAACGCTTTTTGATCGTTTTTTAGCCCAACTAGGGCTACTCCCCAATTGCCATAAATCCAAGCAATATTGGGATCGAGTTCTACCGCTTTAGCATATTTTTCATTGGCTTTTGCGTAGTTATCAAGGTATTTGAGCAGTACATCACCCCATAGTGCATAAGCTAATGCATAAGTGGGATCTTTGATAATCGCTTGCTCAAATTTTTCGTCAGCGGCAGGAAAATTTTCCAACACTTCGGCGACTTGATAGCCCCAATCGGTGTAAACCCAAGGATTATCAGGGTCATTTTTTGAGGCTTCTTGATATTTAAGAAAAGCTTCCTCAGTCTTTCCCATTTTGATCAAGGTTCGCGCCCATTGCGTATAAATACCGCCATTTTTTGGATCAAGCTTAACCGCTTTTTTATAGGCCAACAGAGCCTCTTCATACGCGCCACTGTCTTGCAGCGTATCACCTTTCAGGTTGAAAATAATGGGATTCTGGGAATCCAGTTTTGAAGCTTGCGCTAATGTTTCTAGGGCACCTTGATAGTCTTTCTGTTTTTTCAATAGGCAGCCTTCCAGCGTTAAAACCACTGCCCTTTCTTTCCGGCGGGTAAGTTGTTTCAGATTTTGAATCAGCTTCTCTAAATCAGGGATTTTGTCGTTAAGACAATAATTTAACCCAAAGGTAAGGGGTTCAAAAATTTCAAGAACGTATTTTGCGGCGGTTTTAATCAACGGTTCTGGATTTTTAACATCATCGCCATACGTTTCAAACGCCAGCTTACCACTAATACGCAGTGTCAAATACAGTTTATCACCTCTCACTACCATATCACCGCTTATACGACGCGGCGCAAGTCTTAATATTTTGCGGAGTTGAGAAATCGTACCTTTTAAGGAGAGTCCAAGACTGGGTACGTCAATTTCAGGCCGTTTTTGTAATTCCGTAAATTGAACCGCTGCTACCTTAGCACTTTCCAGCATTGAGCTTCTTTCAATTTCTTCACGGACAGCAGCCATATCATCCTGTAGTCGATAGGCTACCACTGTTCCAGTATAGCCTTGTCTTGATAAATTGAATGGCATGTCAAACGGATTAATCACGATATCGTAGCGAAACAACTCGTAAATCGCATGTGAAACGATAAGCATAAATAAGACTGCGAAAAAGACTTTGACCGTGATGGAAAAAGAGGATTGCACTTTTTCCCAGCTTTTTTGCCACCCGTTTGTCGTCGTTTGAGCTTTATCCACAAGATTTTGTTCAGCATCAGGGCTCATTTTTTTCACCCATTTTTTATGTATATATTTGAGAATATTAATATTCATTGAGAAAACGTCACAATTGTTGGTGTTTCATCTGATTGATGTCTACAAACTTTGCGTTCATAACAAACTCAAGTTGATATCGCCTATCTTCGCGCCGAAGTTTGTACGCCATCAAATCGAGATGGAAAAGATTAACTTAGCGTCTTTAAAGGCTTTGCGTGAATATTTCAAATTCTGTAGTGAGTCAACAGGATGTTAAACAGAAAATGAGTGTTCTTTCAAATCTAAAAACCGATAGAACGTTGATATTTCAGCGAAGCTAAATCACTTTTCATTTTTCATTTTTCACATTTCAGAATAATCCTTGTCATTGTTGTCTTTATCGTTTTGAGTCGTCAAGAATAAAATGAGATAACCAATTATCGCAGCAAGCAATGAAGCAAGCAAAACACCCAAACGCACTTGATTCGTATGCTCTATTGAAGTCAATGCTAAAGTGCCTATAAAAAAACTCATTGTAAAG
>JAYQWI020000410.1:0-3634 GCA_035871815.2 Candidatus Parabeggiatoa communis | reverse complement strand
CTAGCAATTAAAGGAGGCTGAAAGTGAAGGTTATTATACCGAATTTAAATCAACTAACCAGCAATGGTTTTTTGAAAACGACTTTATGGCTATGTTTGTCTATAGTCCTACTGTTATCTTCTTATTCAGCTACTGCTTTTAAGCCAAAGGATAGTGGAAAAGAAGGCACTCATGCTTGGATGGTAAAACAAGCAATAAAAGGAAAGTGTAGTGGTTGTTGGGAAATTTCTGTATCTATACCAGATGTGAAAAATCCCACAGATGAAAACGGCAACAAAAGATTTAAGGAGTTCACATTTTCCGATGAAGGGATTACAAGTATCGAGAATGCAGATGCCGCTGTAGATGACGGCCTCTTTTCTGATCCCAGTCCTGACGGAGAATTTAATCTTGGAGAAGCGCATTGTGATGCAGAAGAACTTTCAGGATGTTCTAAGCGTATATCCTTAAACCTTGATGACGAAGAAAGCTTAATTAAGAAGCTAGTTGAGCAACTAAAATCTGGAAATGGTGCTAAAGCTCGTAAGTCTTTAGGAAGAACTTTACATACCTTACAAGATTTTTACGCCCATAGTAATTGGGTTAATTTGGGTAACAAAACACCAAATAGTCAATTGATTAATGGAAAATTGGCAAACCCATCGTCAAGTAAAGACTTTTGCCAGACAAATCCACGAAATTATTCGAATGAAGGAATTTTTGTTAAAGGCTTAAAGACTACAGATGTTACAACAGGTTATTTTCCACCCTTGAGTTATTTTGCGACACCTGTAAACTATAATAATTTCATATTGTGCCAAGGGCTCGATACCTGTTGGCGGCCTCCTTTGGGAAAGTGTGGGCATGGGATTGAAGAAATGGCAACTGCACACTATCGTCCGGGAATTGCAAAAGATACCGCACAAATCGATACGAGCCAATTACCTATTTATGACATGAAAGATGTTAAGCATTTTTCACAAGCTCGTGATTTAGCCGTTATTGCTACCAACAACTATATCAATCAAGTTCTTGAAGCGATCAAAGACGAGTTTGGGAATGATGCTGAAAAATGGGAAAATGCAATCAAAGCTTTTATGAAAACCACAGAGTTCAACATTGTTGTTCCTCTTGATTTTTCACTTGATCTTGGGCCTTTATACGAAAAAGTAGCTGACTCTATCAATACTACACAACAATATTACACTCTCATTAAGCAAGAAGCCTCTAAAACCAGCATCACATCAAATGCTAAAGATTTCAAAAAAGCGATTGATGACAATACTGGTAAGACTTCAACAGTACCCAACCTGAAATTACCTTATCCAGCAGGTAAAAAATGGATCGTAACCAGTGGATACAATGCAGATGCTCACCTTAACTATTCCTCACCAACAGAGCAAGATTCTTATGGTTTAGACTTTGCTTTGCCTGGCTGTGAATCATGGGATGAACCTGTTTTGGCCGTTGCTGGCGGAACAGTGATATCGACCAATGAACACAAGGACTATGGAAAAACGGTTCTTATTGATCATGGTAATGGATTGATTTCAAGATATGCTCATTTGAAATCATTCTCAGTATCAGAAAAAAAGACTGTTATACAAGGACAAGAGATTGGTCGTGTGGGCAACTCTGGAAATGTGACAGGCTCTGCTTGTCCAGAACATCCTGGAGTTAATTTACATCTGTCGATGTACCATAATGGTAAAGCCTATAAGCCGGAACCAATGGATGGTTATATCAATTTCAATGTCGGTATAGGTTATCCTGCGAAAGCTAAAAATACTCGCCGATTCACAAGGGATGGAAATAGAGACACTGATTGCTCTAAGCCTATTATGCACGGTCTTTACAACGCCATTGCTGCCCAACAAACGCCGGGGCCAATCTATCTTTTTACAGATTCCTCTGCGAAAGATGCTGAACTGGCGAATGTTGTTATTGCCGCCGCTAGAGCTAAAAATCAAAGTATTTATACGGTTGTCACCGATAAATGCACACCTGATATGAAAGCTAATCCCGTTTTATTAAGGGTTACTAAAGAAACAGGTGGACAATTGTTCCAAGTCTCCCAATCTGGCGAAGAACTAATGGGTTTTTTTGATCTTATCAAATCCCTTACTTCGGAAGAGTATGAACCTCTCTTGATTATTCAAGACGAATTGGCTGATAGCGAAAAGAACTATTCTTTTCCCGTTGATTCCTCTGTAGATCGTTTGACTTTATCTGTAGCGATGGCAGGTGACGGTGCAAGCCATCTATTGCGTCCCTCAGGCGAAAAAGTACTTACTACAGACAGTGATGTCACAGTGACAGAATTGACTAATGGTCAGATTATTCAGATCAGTGAACCGGAAACAGGAAAATGGACATTACAGGCCACTGGAAACTCAAGCTTTTCAGCTTCAGTAATGGGTCATACAGAACTCCAACTCAATCAGTTTAATTTTGTAGAAGTACGTGGCCGTCCATTACATCAAGGAGAATTTCCGATTCATGGACAGCCTATCGCAAACGTACAGTCTATGATAAATGCTGATGTATCTGGCTCATTTTCTACAGTTGAATTTGAGTTGCGTTCAGAAAACGGCGATTTCCTCAAGAGATTGGAAATGATCTCAACCTCAGAGAATACGTTTAGTGGTAAAGTGAACTTACCATCTGAAAATGGCCGTATTTATCTCAAAGGGACTGATACGAATGGTTTGGAATTTTTACGAGCCTTTCCAGCATTGTGGCTAGGCAAGAGTGTTAAAGTAGAACCTGTAGCAAGTGACCGCGAACTGATCGTGGGGCAGTCTTATCAAGTGAGTTTTCGCATTACTAATCTGGGTTCCAGTGATACATTCACACTCGTAGCAACGAACAACAGAGGATTATTAATGAGTGTCACACCAAACCGTGTCACACTGAATACTGATGAATCTGCTGTTGTTAATGTGACTTTGGAAGTGCCAAATGACACTGCTGTTGATAATTCTGTCAATATGACACTGTTAGCAGAAAGCGATACGACACCTGAAAACAACAATCACTTTACTTTTGAAGCAGTGATTGACAGTGATTCTGATGGTGATGGCGTATCAGATAGCATGGAACAAGGTCGCCTTGGAAGTAAGACAACCTATGACGGTAATGGGGATGGTGTACCAGATTACCAACAATCTAATGTGACTTCACTGAGAACATTCGATTATTGGGAATATGTCACCCTAGAAACATCTGAGGGCAGAAAGCTCAATAACGTGTTAGCCCTTGCAAACCCATCACTTAGTGAGACACCTGCAAATATGGCTTTCCCACTTGGTTTGTTCAGTTTTAGCATAGAAGGCATAACTTCCGGTGGAACAGCGAACGTAACACTGTTTGCAGATTGGCCAATGGAACAATATCTCATTTATGGTGCAACACCAGATAATAGCAATGCTCATTGGTATGATTTTGCCCATGATGGTGTGTTAGGTGCAACCTTTGAAGAAAAAAAGGTTTCTGTGACATTTGTTGATGGGGCTAAAGGAGATGGTGATCTGAATGCAAATGGAGTGATTAAAGTTCTAGGCGGAACTGGAAAGGTCGTTTCTATAGTTGGTCCGTACAAAGTATCAGGACACATCTATGATAAGTCCGATAATCCAATTGCAGGTGTCGCGGT
>JAYQWI020000409.1:0-9226 GCA_035871815.2 Candidatus Parabeggiatoa communis | reverse complement strand
ACCCAACAGGGGGTGCGATTAAAAGTGCGAAGGCGATCATCCAAAATAAATTTTCCACGAAGACACTGGTTTTTTTGGAGTCCAAAATTTATTTTGGATAACTTTTTATCACTTGATTTGGTTTTAACGCCCACACTTTTTAATCGCACCCACCCGACAAAACAATACCACTTTCGGAATGGCCTCTTTGAGCCGTTAGATCATGTAGGGGAAGTAACTGATACATAAGTAAAAAATAAAATGATGTCCATTGAAATGCAAAAATTATACCATAATCAATGGTATGGAAATTTAAACACCTTGCCCACCCTACAACTGATTTAGCTTCGCTTCCACGCAAAAACTTTTGCGTGGAACTGCTTACCACCTATCAGTTTGTCAAAAGTACTTATAAGGGATTGTTTCCATTGTAGAGACGCGATGCTTCGCGTCTCTTGCGATCTAGGGCTCGCCTCGAAACAGAGACGCGAGGCATCGCGTCGAAACGAAAACAAACAGAGACGCGAGGCATCGCGTCTCTACAAAAACACAGACGCGAGGCATCGCGAAGAAACATCGCATTATAGAAAACTGATAGGTGGTAAGCGTGGAACTGATACTCACTTGTCTTTTTTTGAGTCTTGAACTATAGTTACCGATATATTTTAATCAATGACATGAACTATTTATCTTATCTCACTGAAATGATTTTATTCTATCATTATTATCAGTCAATAAATAGCGAATAGCGAATAGCGAATAGCGATTTTGATATTAATGTGTAGTACAATAACAAAATTCAAATAAAAGATCGAGACTTGAGCGAAGAAACATGAGCCTATTCAGTTTAAAATCCGATCCTGTGCTAGGAATAGACATCAGTTCAACTGCTGTCAAACTACTTGAACTGAGCCGAGTGGGTAAAGGGTACAAAGTTGAAAGCTACGCTATGGAACCCTTACAAGAAAATGCGGTAGAAGATAAGGAGATTATCGAGACGGAAATCGTTGGTAATGCGATTAGCAATGCCGTCGAACGAGCTAAACCGCGTGCCCAACATGCCGCCATCGCAGTAGCCGGGCGCTCGGTTATCACTAAAATCACCACCATGGATGGGGGAATGTCTGATGAAGACATGAAAGAAGCCATTGAATCTGATCCAGCCACTTATCTGGGTCAAGAGGTTGAGGAGGTTCATCTTGATTGGAAAGTCATCGGGCCCAATGAAAAAGAACCAGAACGTGTTGATGTCTTAGTGGTGGCTTGTCGTGATGAAACGATTGAGGCACGTATCACTACGCTTGAAATGAGTGGATTAAAAGCGAAAGTGGTGGATATAGAAAAATACGCATTGGAAAACGCCTTCAGTATGGTGGCACAAAATGA
The DNA here is from genome assembly GCA_035871815.2 of Candidatus Parabeggiatoa communis. GTDB lineage: Bacteria > Pseudomonadota > Gammaproteobacteria > Beggiatoales > Beggiatoaceae > Parabeggiatoa > Parabeggiatoa communis. Next base: position 7,861 of record JAYQWI020000409.1, on the reverse strand, counting down.
TCCAGAAATTAATGACGGCGAAACCATTGCCTTAATCGAAGTCGGTGCCACCACCACATCAATGAGTGTATTAGGCAAAAATAAAACCGAAGACGATAAAACAGCAGGCGAAAATCGAATAGTCTACACACATGAAGAAATGTTCGGCGGCAAACAGCTAACTGACCAAATCATCTCCCGTTATGAACTCAAATATGAAGAGGCTAATTTAGCTAAACGCCATGGTGGACTCCCTGATGACTACGAAACGGATGTACTTGAACCCTTTAAAGTTGAAATGGCCCAACAAATAAGCCGGATGGTGCAATACTATTATGCACAATCAAGCTATGGCAAACTGTCACATATTTTAATTGCTGGGGGGTGTGCCGCTATACCGGGTATTATTGAAGAAATAAACAACAAGGTGGGGGGGCATGTCACGATTGCTAATCCGTTTGCTTCTATGTCAATCGCTTCACGAGTGAGCAAAAAAGCCCTGATGAACGATGCCCCAGCATTAATGATTGCTTGTGGGTTAGCCCTACGCACTTTTGATGAGTATTAAACTATGACACGTATCAATCTATTACCGTGGCGTGATATGCTTGAACAAGAACGCCGATATCGCTTTTTTATGATAGCAGGTGTCTTGCTGTTTTTGACCGTGCTTGTCTGGTTGTCCGTGCATTTCTACATGGCAAGCGAAGTGGGTTACCAAGAAGCCCGCAATAAACTTTTGCAAAAAGAAATTAAACAAGCTGAGGATCAAATTAAAGAGATTAAAAACTTAGACGAACAAAAACAGCGTGTCATTGAACGCATAGACGTTATTCAAGAACTAGAAGACAAACGGCCTCAAGTGGTCCATTTATTTGATGAAATCGTTAGACAGATACCTGATGGTGTGTATTTTAGTAGCTTGAAACAAAAGGCTGATAAAATTTCGCTTGAAGGGGTTGCTCAATCGGATGCGCGTGTCTCTTCATTGATGGCCAATATCGAACAATCTCAATGGTTGACTAATCCTAAAATTCTCTCCATTGAAAGAAAAGAAATACAAACTAAAAACAGCAAGATAAAACGTAGTGTTAGTCTATTTAAGTTGGAAATCAGCCAAACGCTCCCTAAAAAGGAGGAGACGACACCATGAATAAGGAAGATTTTAATAATTTAGATCCGAAAACATTTGGCAATTGGCCTATTCCTATCAAAGGATTGATCATTATTGTTTTGTGTACAGCAACCCTATTTGCGGGCTATTGGTTTGATACTCAAAATCAAATAACGGACTTAGCCAAACTTCAAAAAGAAGAACACAAAAAAGTTAAGGACTTTAAAGATAAGCAATGGAAAGCGGCTACCTTACCTAAACTTAAAGAACAATTGGTACAAATCGAGGCACAGCTCAAAGAATTGCTCGGAAAATTACCGAATAATGTCCAAGTTGATGAACTCATTCGAGATATTTCTAAAACGGTACTGGCTCATGGGTTAACCCAAGAATTATTTAAACCCGAATACAATAATGAAAAATCGGAAAAAGGGGTTTACGTTAAATTACCCATTAAGTTAAAGGCCAGTGGTGATTATCATGCTTTTGGTAAATTTGTCAGTGGTGTTGCTGCCCTGCATCGTATCGTCACCTTGCATGATGTTTCTATAACTCAGAACAAAAAGAATAGTAAGCAACCATTAACCTTAGAAATAACGGCACAAATTTATCGTTATCTTGAAAAATCTGAGGAAGAGGAAAAAAAGCCTAAAAAGCCTAAACCGCCTAAACCTAAAAAATCGGGTCATGGCCATTAAATGAGCTGTTTCTAAGTCAGGGTAATGAAAGGAGAATCTTTATGACAAATTTGACACAGCCAAAATATCGCTACCGTTTTGGGTTTTATAGTCTGTTGATAACACTACTTCTATCGGCATGTGGTGATCGCAGTATGCGGGATTTGAAAAAAGAGGTTGCCAAAATCAAGGCAAGAGAAAACCCGCATGTCGAAGCTATTCCAGAAATTAAGCAAATTCTCCCCTATTTCTATGAAGTACAACATTGGCGTGATCCTTTTATACCTTTAAAAGACAACACCCAAGGGCCAAATGTTATCGAGATTCAAACTAATAAAACAACTCGTGGAAAACAGGCGTGTCCTACTCCAGATTCCAATCGGGTGCGGGTAGGCTTAGAATTGATGCCCCTTGATGCCCTCCAAATGGTGGGAACATTAAAAGCCAATAATACTTTGTGGGCATTAGTGATTTCAAAAAGCGATGGTACGATTTATCATGTCAAACAGGGGGATTATATGGGCCAATACTACGGCAAAATTATCAATGTTTCTGAAACCGAAATCGACGTTTTAGAACAGATCCCTGATGGTGAAGGGTGCTGGAAGGATAAAATATCAACGATTCAATTGTTGGAGGGTTAAGTATGCCGTTCATTTAGGCATGAGGTTGATGTGCAACATTTCATACTTTGTGTTTCTCTGTATTGTATACGTTCGGCTTGAATTGAATCCGATCAAATCAATGGCCTTTTCATTCTTCATTCTTCATTCTTCATTTTTCATTATTTTCTTGGTCTTGTATGCGTTCGGGTTGAATTGAATCCGAACAAATCAATGGCCTTTTCATTCTTTTCATTCTTTAATAATTGGGAGGTTGATCAACATGATCCCATTATTCGTTTTAAAAAGACTACGCCGCGTCTTTCAAATCATGGCGACGGGGTTCCTTTTGCTAATGGGTTCTCATTTATTTTTGATGCCCAACGCTGTTGCCTTAGAAAGTTTCAATCGCTTAGAAAAAATTGGATTTTCTACGATGCCTGGCAATCGCGTACAAATCCAATTAAATTTTGCCCGTTCGGTTCAACCCCATCAAAGTTTTTCGACAGACAACCCCGCACGCATTGTGTTGGACTTTCCCGATACTAAACTGGGATTGAAAAACAAATCTCAAACCATAGGTATTGGCGTTGTACAAAGTACCCGTGCTGTGGAAGCTATTAACCGTACTCGCATTGTTATTAAATTAGTAACAATGGTGCCTTATGACATTCAAGTGGGTAGTCATCGCGTGTTGGTAACGGTAGAAAATATGGCATCCAAGAGCACAATGCCCTCTACTCGCGATTCGCTGATTCCGGAAACCTCCGTATCACCACCACCCACTCGGCCAGTATCACCCGTGTCATCGACTCCTAGCGGGTATGATGACTCATCTACGGGCTGGACTTCAGCGGTGTCATCGACTTCTAGCGGGTATGATGACTCATCTACGGGCTGGACTTCACCAACACGGGTAAGTAGTAAGCCAGTTCCTAGAGGCCCTCACATACAAGATATCGATTTTCAACGTACATCAGATGGCGCTGGACGCATTGCTATCACTTTATCCGATCCTGCTATTGTGGTGGATATGTATACTAAAGGGCAGAATATTGTATTGGAATTTCCCCATACCGTTCTGCCTAAAAAACTGGACCGGCGCTTGGATGTGTTAGATTTTGCCACGCCAATCAGTTTCATAGACACCTTCCCGCTTGGTTCCAATGTGCGTATGAATATCACCGCACAAGGCAATTTTGAACATCATGCCTACCAAAAAGACAATTTATATGTGATTGAGGTTAAAGAAAAAGTAGAGCTGAAAAAGGAAGAAATCAAGATTGAGGAACGCAAATATGAGGGGCAACTGGTTTCTTTCAATTTTCAAGATGTTGAAGTGCGTGCCGTATTATCGTTGCTGTTTGATTTGCCATGGGTCAATATGAACATGATCGCAAGCCAAGAAGTCAGTGGTTCTATTACCTTGCGGCTCAAAAATATTCCTTGGGATCAAGCACTTGATATTATCCTTGAAGCAAAAGGATTAGGCATGAGAAAGCTCGGAAATGTTGTTATGATTGATTTGAAAAACAATATTGATGAGCGTAAACAACGCGAATTGTCAGCCCAGAAAAAAATCAAGGAGCTTGAACCTCTTCACACTGAATTTATTAAGGTCAATTACGCTAAAGCGAATGATTTGGCGAGTCTACTACACACTCGGGGGCAACATTCATTTGTCTCTCAACGGGGTAATATCTCTACAGATGAGAGAACCAATACCCTTATCATTCAAGAGACTACATCCAAAATTTCGGAAATCCGTAATTTAATTAACTCACTTGATACGCCGATACGTCAAGTGCTGATTGAGTCGAGACTGGTGATTGCTAACAGTAATTTTAGTAAAGGTTTAGGTGTCAAATTTGGTTACAGTGCGAATGAAGACCTTGGACAAGGCAATGGCGTGGTTTTTGGTGGTAAAGTGGGTGGTGATACGTTATTTTCGGGGGGGACAGGATTTACCAGCGATAATACTTTGACGGGTGAAGGTCAAGGAGAAAACTTTATTGTGAGTTTACCGGCTATTGTTGAAGGTACCCCGGCTTCTCTCGGATTAGCCATTGGTAAAATTGGTAGCTATTTACTACAATTGGAATTATCGGCGATGCAATCAGAAGGCAGTGGCGAGATCATCTCCAGTCCACGTATTATCACGGGTAATCAACAAGAAGCCATTATTACCCAAGGCTCTGAAATTCCTTACGTTGAATCAGCAGGAGTGGGTGCAGTAGCCCAAGTCCAGTTTAAACAGGCCGTATTAGAACTGAAAGTGACACCGCAGATTACGCCAGATGACCGTATTAACATGGAATTATCGATCAAAAAAGATTCGGTAGGAGCACGCATTAATGGCAATATCAGCATTGATAAACGCGAGGTGAAGACGAATGTACTCGTTGATAATGGTGATACGGTTGTGTTAGGGGGGGTTTATGAGCGTTCCTCTAGCAACAACATAACGAGAGTTCCTTTTTTGTCTGATCTCCCTCTGATAGGTAATCTCTTCAAACGTCGTTCAAGTCAAGATGATAAATCGGAACTTCTAATTTTTGTTACACCTAGGATTATAAAGGGCAGTTAGCGTCTTTCTCAATCAATCTAAAATCTTTGCGCCTCTTGCGTCTCTTGCGTTAAAGAAAATAAACGCTAAAGACGCTAAAGACGCTAAAGACGCTAAAGACTGATAATTGATTGATGGCAATGGTAGGTAAGCGGGCGATTCGCTTTTTGGTTGCTCTTGACTTCATTGCCGACAGCGATTCCACTCTACATTCAAACTTGAAAAAAAGGATTAAATTAATGTCAATACGATTTTTCAGCCAATGGCTGATATTTACACTCATACTGAGTTTGCTCACAGCCTGTGGCGGGGGGTCTGATGAACCCAGCGGGCTAGTGGTGGGTACCGGAGGCCCGGTAGGCGGTGGGGAAACTTCTACCGCTTTATCCGATACCCCTCAAAATGTTACCGTTTTTACTAGCGCACAAGAGATTTTGCCCAGTGGGGGGAGTACCACTGTCAAATTAACCACTTATGAAGCCATTGATCCGAATGATGATACCCCATCTTATGTTCTTGAGCCCAATGTGACCATTGCAGTCATTCTCGTTTCGGGTCAAGGCAGCTTGGAAAATGTGCCCAGTAGCAGTAATGGTCATGGTGAAGCCACCTTTACGGTCAGTCATCCCGGCAGTGGCGATGTGACGATTAATATCAGTGGTACAGGCAATTATAAAGGCGGCTTTAATATGACGTTCTTTTTTGGGGGACAAGTGAGCGCGAAAGTACTCACTGATGGCAGTGTGCCAGCAGATGGCACAACACCTATCAATCTCCAAGTCAGGGCACGTAACGCCGCAGGTGTCGGTATTCCTGGTATGCTTGTCGGTCTGTCCTTTGGGCTCAATTCCTCTGCAGTTCCTACAGAATCCTCTGGATACACTGATCTCAATGGTGAGTTTACGACGGGCATTACCAATACCGTTCCAGAAACCACCAAAGTCACCCCTTTCGCGGGAGGCAGTGCAGCCGGCCCCTTGACACTCAGCTTTGTTGCCAGTGAAGTGGTCAGCAGCTTAAAAGACATTGATTTAGTGCTTAAAAAGAATAATGTGCCCGCTAATGGGACGAATGTCGCGACAATGCTCGTTATTGCTCGTGATGTTTCCGGTGCCCCTGTGCCTCATGTGCCAATCAGAATTTCCAGTGATTCTAATACCAGCAAGTTAAGCATCGGTGAAGAATACAATTGGAATTATATCAATGGTAATACGGGGAATGAAGGTCGTTTTGAATTGAATGTCACCAATACTGTTGAAGAAATGGTGACTATCACGGCTACGGCAAGTAGCGGCGAACAAACCCTTACCATTTCACAAACCCTTATTTTTGCGAGTCCCGAAGGGGCCGTATCGGATAGCGGTGCTCAGGTAGCCAAAATCGAACTGGATAACCCAATTGATAATAATCAACCCGCTAATGGTACAGATAAGGTTTATTTGCGTGGTCGCGTATTGGATGAAGCCAGTAATCCCATTGAAAAACAAATCGTTAGCATTATTGTCAGTGGTGGTTCTGCCCAGTTTGAAGCAGGGGATAGTGCCACGACTGATAAAAGTGGTCGTTTTTCCGTTGCCCTCACCGATACGGTTGTTGAACAATTTACCGCTAAAGCGGTTATTGGAGAAATCAACAGTAATGAAGTGACGGTCAAATTTAAAGCTAAACCCTTAGTCCCTGATGAGGCGGAAGAGGAAGCAGCCACTATTCAGTCGATTCTCTTATTAGCCAATCCAACACAACAAACGGCAAACGGTTCTGACCAAATCACTTTAACCGCCATGGTGCGCGATAGCGCAGGTACCCCAGTATCGGGTGTACCTGTGACAATAGAGGCGGCTTCTAACACGGTGATTTTTGATAGCAGTTTGGTAGAAACAGCCGCTGGCGGAACAGCAGTCTTTCAAATCAGCAATACAGTAGCTCAAACCGTTCCCGTAACGGTGAAGGCTTTGGGGAAAAGCAGTACTTTAACGGCTAAAGAATCACTGACCTTTGTTAAAGAGGAGATTGATGGGGATACGGGTGAAGTCATTAATATTGGCAGCCAAGTGGCTGATTTAGATATTAATGTTGTGAGTAATAACCAACTGGCCAATGGTACCAATGCCATTCAAATTGATGCGGTTGCCAGAGACAGTAACGGTAGAGCCGTGATTGGCGCACCGATCTTTGTACAAATGTCGGCCGGCATTGCGGCTAAAGCCAGCCCCTCTAAAGGGGATACCGATGAGGCTGGCTCTTTTACCACTCAGATCACGTCCACAGAAGCGGGTCAAGTTGCCGTGACACTGGTAGTTGATAAAAGCGCTATTGTCAGTCGGCCAGAAATGATTAAATTTACCATCCCGCCACCTGACCCTGAAGGGTCAACACCGACTAAGCTTGAGTTGAAAGTTTTGAATAGCCCACAACCTGCAGATGGTGAATCTAAGATCAGTTTGACCGTCACACCCCGTGATGACAAAAACGCTCCGCTTTCGGGTGTCAATATCAAATTGATTACTAACGCTGATGAAAGTCAAATGACAATAGGCAGTACTACAGGTGTCACGAATGAACTGGGTGAATTTCGCACCACGGTAAGCAGTGAAAGGGCACAAAGCATCGAAGTGACAGCGGTAGTTGAAGGTATTCCCGATCAGAATGTGAGAGATACCGAGACTATCCGCTTTGTTCCTATAGATAGTGGTACGATTGATTTACAAGTTGAAAATGATGGGCAACCCGCGGATGGTGAATCGGCAATCACCTTAATCGTGACATTTAGTGATGCTTTTGCTAATCCCGTTCCAGATGCCGATGTCGAACTCATTTCTGACTCCAGTCGTGTCAAGATAAACGGGGGGAAAACCAATGCCTTGGGTGAATTTCGCACGACGGTAACCACTACTGTGCCGGAAAGCATGGATATCACGCCTGT
>JAYQWI020000408.1:0-8068 GCA_035871815.2 Candidatus Parabeggiatoa communis | reverse complement strand
ACAAACACGGGAACAGGTTATGCAAACATTAGCCGCGCAATACCCAGCCATTCATTGGCAGTATGTGCAAGCAAAACGGGCCTCTTCCGCAGCACAGCGTAATGAAGGTATTGAGCTGGCTACCGCCGATATCGTTTTTTTGATTGATGATGATTCTTTTATGTATCCCGATTGCGCTGAAGAAGTGTTACGCATTTATGTTCAAGATACGGCGCATCAGGTTGTTGGCATTATGCCTAACTTGGAAGCTTTACCACCTGATAGTCAACCGGCATCAAGTGAAAATGCCCAACATAAGAATGAAAAAGCGCATTTGAATATTTCAAATCAATTCAAATTAATTCAAGTAAAACTACGAGGCTGGGCTAAACGCTTGATTAAAGATGATGAGATTTTTATACCCTACGATTTGAGCTTTCCAAAATACACCTTACCGGAAACGCTGAAAGAAATGGCTGTGCATCCGGTGCCAATGATACATGGCGCACGTATGAGCTATCGCCGGGAGATTTTGGAAGAAGTGCGTTTTGAAGAAACGTTAGCGCGTTATGCTGTCAATGAGGATAATGATGTGTGTTATCGTGCTTCACGGCGGGGTATGTTATTACAGGCTCTAAAGGCCCGAATTTGCCATGAGCATACTTCAGAAGGGCGATTGACGCGATTGACGACAACCGCTTTATGGGGATTAAATCAAGTGGTTTTACACCGTTTTCACAGTGATGATATAGAGCGGTTTAAAAAGCGGTTTTTAAAATTGCTTTGGCAACGCTTATTTACCCAAACGATTAAAGATGTATTAGATCGTCGTTGGACACTGCCATCAACACGCGGTATTGTGTTTGTGTTACGCCATTACCAAGAGATTCTGTCCAAAACGCCAGACGAGTTACGGGCTTGGTATCCGGAATTTCAACAGACTTTGATTAGTCGAGATAAGCAGGCTTGATAAAGGAAGGTGAAGGGGAAAGGGTAATTCCTACAAAATAAAACAATTTGACTCCTATTTTCGTTAAAAATTGATTTTGCGAAGGCGCATTTTTGTTCCAAATTTATTTTGCTTTCGAGCAACAATGGTGGGATCGATGTCGGATAGAGTATGGGATAAGGCAATTCCAAAAAAATAAAATACCCAAAACAACCCCACTACTCTATGCATACAAATCTATTGTAACAAACTGTCTGCTCACGCAGAGCCGCAGAGCCGCAGAGAATGAAAGAAGATTGATTAAAGGTGTGGGTATTTTAATTTTTTGGAGTTACCTAAAACCATGATCTTGGCCGCCCGCTTACCTATCCTAGATTTATAAAGTACTGAACCACAAATAAACCGGTATTTTACCGCAAAGGGCAACCAAAAGGGATTGCCCCCTCTTCTGGTTGCTTCTATTAAAATACCTGAAAATTTAGGGTTCAGTACTTAGCCTTTTTGTGTAAGGAAGTTCCAAAAAAATAAATCCCAAAAGGCAATTCAAGCCGGTTTGTTTAATTTCTCTCATTCTCTACGGCTCTGCGGCTCTGCGGCTCTGCGTGAGCCGACAGTTTGTTACAAATTATTTGTGTGCATAGAGTAGCCCTGCGGGATAATTTATTTTTTTGATATTCCTTAAGTGATAACGGATAACTGAACGGTGGGCGACATTCTTTGCCCACCCTACATAAGATAAGTGATCACAAATATGGAAAATACTTTAAAACGTTTACTTTTGGTAGAAACGGAGGCAGAAGAACGGGTTGCCAAAGCACAAACCGAGCGTGAACAACTTATCCAACAAGCTTTACAAGAAGCCCATCAACTTGAACAGCACGCTAAAATACCCGAATTACAGGCGAGTTTTTTAAAAAAAGCGGAAACCCGTGCAACTCAAACCATTGCTGAATTAAATAAACGGTATGAGGAGCGAAAAATACGTCTGCGTCAACTCGCAGAAGACAATCAACAAAAAGCGTTAGAAGCCGCTGTACATTTACTCATGCAGGTAGGTAAATGAGTCATTATGCTTATCTCAATGCCCGTGTTTCAATCTTAGCAGACAATTTGATCTCTGAAACACGCTTAACGGCATTATTGAACCAACCACTTGGACACCAACATACCGGCAATCCGACACTTGATGAACTACTCAACAACAATACGATTGAACAAAATCTGATAGAACAAGCTTGGTTAATGCGTATGTTGACTGATTTTCAAGTATTGGTACGTCCCTTGTCAGGCGCGGATCGTGACTTGCTGATGTATTGGTTTCATAAATGCGATATCGCGAATCTCAAAGCCATAGTGCGCGGCAAAATTGCCGGATTGGATGCCGTAGCGATTTCAGAGCAATTGTTAGAATTAGGGCCACTGAGCGCCTTACCTATTGAACAATTGTTACGCACAGAAGATATTGGTGAATTACTGCGACGTTTGGAAAAGAGTCCTTACGGTAATATTGCCCGTCAAGCACGGCGCGTGTTTGAAAAAGAGCATCAACTCTATTCTTTAGATGCCGCAATTGATCGCCATTATTTATTAGGATTTTTGCACAAAATCCGTGCCCTTGATACCAAACAACGCCAGCATTTATTACCGCTGGTGAGCATTTTTATGGATCGTTTTAACTTGCTCTGGCTGCTACGTTATCGCTTCGCCTATAACTTATCGGCCGCTGAAACGTATTACTTACTGATTCCAACCCCCTATCAGTTTAATAGCCGCCGCTTGCAAAGTTTAGTTGAATTAAATTCCTTAGGAGAAGTTTTGGCCCATTTGCCAGAACCGCTTTATCACTTATTGGCAGATGCGAACAACACCTATACCGTTGATCAGCGCCTTATCATGGAAATACGACGAGTGGCCAAATTAACCTTGAGATTGCACAGTTTCACTTTAGCTAAGGCATTTGCTTACGTACTACTGCGCGAGATGGAAATGCGACGAGTGATGGCGATTATAAAAGGTAAACGATTGAATTTAAAAAAGAATACCATCCAAGAAGCCGCTGAATCCTCGTCAGCATTGATGGCATAACGACAAGGATTGTTTATAAGAAAGGGATTAAAAGCCATGGAATGACACTTCAATGCACGGAATTTTTCTGTGTTTTTCCGTGTTTTTCCGTGGCAAAATCTATCGAAGCAAATCAAACAAAACCATGTTTAAACCTCTAGCCATGCAGCATGTTTCCCTCAAGTTATTAACTGAGGATGTCCCTTTAGCCGCACAAGTGTTGGCCGATTGCGGCCTGTTTAATCCAGAAACCACCACTGAAGCTGTCGCAGAAAAATTGCCTGAATGCCCTGGGGCTGAGTTTTATCGTGTCTTTAGCAGTGCCCGTAGCCGTTTAGAGAAAATTTTTTTACGCAGTGGTTTTACAAAACCGGCTAATATAACTCCCTATAGCACAGTTGAATTGGCTGAACTTCAAGACATTAATGACAAATTATGCCAAATCTGGTTACAAATTTCTAAACTTGAAGAACAACGCCATCAATTTAACGAACAAGAAACGGCTTCAAAGCAATTGCTTGAAACGCTGAAAATTTTTAGCAAACTGGATGTCGATTTAAAATTATTCCAAGAATCAGCGCAATTTTTGAATCTGCATATCGGCACCGTGCCCGTTGAGCTTCTTGATCATCTCATTGAAGCCATTGCCTTAGCTGAGCATTTTATACACATTTTTCACCGTGATGAGCATATCACTTACTTAGTCGTCGCCGGGCCTGATGAGCATCAAGAAAAAGTCCGCGCCATATTAGAACATGCTGATTTTCAAGCCCTCACCATTCCACCCGAATTTCATCATCACCCTCAACAAGTACACTCTGAATTAACGGCGAAACGAACGCAATTACAAGAACAAATTGAGGCCGTAGAAGGCTCAATCCAAGAATTAGTGATACAAAACAAGCCTCTCTTAGAACAGGCCTATCAAACCTTAAATCACGCGGCGGCCTACGCTGAATTAACTGAAACCTATCGAGGGCGGGGACAACTCGCCTTGATTGAAGGTTGGTTCCCCCGAAGCGATTTATCCCAACTTGAAACGGCATTGAATGACAAACTCACTTGTCCATTTGTCTTCACGACGCGCAAACCCGCGCCCTCTGAATATCCACAAGTGCCCTCTTTGATACGCCATCATCGCCTCTTAGCACCTTACATCGCACTGGTCAAAAATTATGGCCCGCCGCGCTATGGTGAATTTGATCCCACTTTGTTGTTCGCTATCACGTTTATACTCATGTTTGGCACCATGTTCGGTGATGTGGGACACGGCGCATTGATTGCGACGGCGGGCTGGTATTGGCGCGACAAATTAAAAACCTTTACCCCATTTTTAATCGCGGCAGGTTTCTCATCCATTCTCTTTGGGTTTTTATACGGCAGTATTTTTGGCTACGAAGAAGTCTTACTCCCAGCACTTTGGCTCTCCCCCATTCACAATCCAAACGTGATGTTGCTGATTGCCCTCTACTGGGGCATGGGTTTTATTTTACTCGCCACCCTGATTACCGTCATCAATCGCTGGCGAGAAGGGGATTATGCCAGTGCCCTGTTTAACAATACGGGCTTAGCGGGCATCTTTTTATATTTAGGGGGATTTTATGCGATTCAAAAATGGATGGCGATAAACACCTTTGACACGGTTCAACAACTTGCGCTCTTACTGCCCTTATTGATTATACTGGGGTATAAATGGCACGAAAACAAAATGCCGTTCATTGAACGCGTGTTAGTCACCTTAATAGAAGGATTAGAATCGGTGATCAACTACCTCGCGAATACGCTGTCCTTTTTGCGCGTAGCGGCTTTCAGCCTAAATCACGCGGCATTAGCCATCGCCGTTTTTACCTTAGCGAACATGATGGGCACGCCCAGTGAGGCGTTAGTCAGCCAATTAGGAGAAGGCGCTGCGAACGTGATAGGCACAGTGGCCAATGGATTGGTGATTATATTAGGCAACCTGTTCATAGTGATATTAGAAGGCGCAATCGTCACGATTCAAGTCTTGCGTTTAGAATACTACGAAGGCTTCTCCCGCTTTTTCAGTGGCGATGGACGCACTTTTAGTCCATTAACGGTGGGGCTCAAATAATCATGATAGCATAAATAAACAGGTATTTTACAACAAAGGGCTAGGGCAAAGGATTGCCCCTATAGAATGTCATGTAGGGGCTATCCCTTGTGCTTGCCCCCTTTATTTTTTTTAAAATTTTTTTAAATACCTGAAAATTTATGGTTCAGTACTTATTAATTGTCAAATTCTCAGTTCTCTACTTCTTTTGACAAAGGGGGCTTTTTTTGAAGATAAGGTTTAATCAAATCACCGATTTGATGCACTTGAAAATCCTCCGCTAATTTTTTGACTTTAAAAACAAACGGTTTTAATTCGTTCTTGTTTTTTTCAATATTTTCCAGATAGTCAAGAATGCCCTCAATATCGCCTATTAAACTCAAGTCAAACAAGATAGCGGCTTGTTCTGGTGAGGGGCCGCTTATAGAAACATCGGCTTGCGCTTGGATATCGCTTTTTTTAGCGGTTCTTTGATAAATCGTATTGAAATTTAAATATTGATTTAATTTCTCCAACAGTACCTCTATCTGAAACGGTTTAGCAATAAAATCATCACAACCCGCATTTATACTATCCTGTTGATCAAGTTCAAAAACATTCGCCGAAATGGCAATAATCACCACGTCTTTAAGTTGAGGGATTTTCCGAATTTGGCGAGTTGCTTCAAAGCCATCCATTTCTGGCATAACTAAATCCATCAAAATCGCAGCGGGTTGAATTTGCGTAGCGAGCTCTACCCCCTCCTCTCCATCACAGGCTTTGAACACTTCAAAACCTAAAGGCGTTAACAGATGGCTGAGTATCGAGCGATTTTCCCATTGATCATCAACGACTAAAATTTTGGGAGAAGGGCCAGATATCCCTATCATCACAGGCTTATCTATGGATTCAAGTTGGCCTTTTGAAGACACTTCACGCAAGTCAAGTTCCATCCAAAATGTTGAGCCCTCTCCCAAAGTACTCTCAACATGTAGCTGGCCTCCCATCATTTCAACCAATTTTTGGCTGATAGCTAAACCCAATCCTGTGCCTTGCATCTGATAATTTCGCTCTCCAACTTGTTGGAAAGGTTTAAATATTTTAGATAATTCCTCAGAGGCAATGCCAATCCCAGTATCTTCCACCTGAAAACGAATCTTCCAATTTGGGAAATGGGAGCTTGAAGCTTGGGTTGAACCCACTTTAAAGATCACCTCGCCTTGTTTAGTAAACTTAACAGCATTACTTAACAAATTGATTATTATTTGTCTTAATCGTGTTTCATCTGCCTGAATCACAGTAGGCAATTGGGTTATAAATTGGTAATGAAAGTCAATCCCCTTTTGTTTAGAACGCATTAAAAATAATTCATTAATTTCATTAATAAAATGTTTAAAATCAAACTCAACTGGAAACAATTCCATGCGGTTTGCTTCAATTTTAGACACATCTAAAACATCGCTAATCAAGGTTAATAAATATTCACCACTGCGTTGAATAACGGCTATACTTTCTTGTTGCTTCGCATTTAAGGTTTTGTCCCGTTTAAACAATTGGGCATAACCTAAAATGGCATTAAGTGGTGTGCGTAATTCATGACTCATATTAGCCAAAAAGGCCGTTTTAGCACGATTAGCGACTTCTGCGGCTTCTTTAGCCTGACTCAAAGCGTCTTCTGTCTGTTTTTGAGCCGTTAAGTCCATGTGCGTGCCTACCATGCGAAGAGCCTTACCCTGTTCATTCCAGACAGCAATACCCCGCGACAAAACCCACACATAATGCCCCTGTTTGTGCTGCATGCGGACAGTGATTTCATAATGAGGTATTTTTTTTTCAAAATAAGCGGTCACATTTTCCCGGCTTTGGGGAATATCATCAGGATGTAATCGTTCAAAAAATTCAGTGGGATGAGAACTCAATTCTTGTTCCCCATAGCCAAGTATTTGTTTCCAACGCGGCGAATAATAAACTTCATTCTTTTCCAAATTCCAATCCCACAAGCCTTCATTCGCACCGCGCATGGCAAGATCAAAGCGTTCTTCATTGGCGCGTAAAGCCTCTTCTGCTTGTTTACGCTCAGTGATATCAGTCGCCACTTCTAGTCGTACCCATCGGCCATCAATCCATCGAATAGCGCGACCTTGAATATAAAACCAACGTTGAGTATCTGGATTTTGATATTCCCAATGATAGGCATTTGTGGGTTGATCTTCAGTTCTCATTATTTGATTATGAGAACAAAAAGTACAAGGCTGTGTACGATCAAACACTTGCCAGCACACTTTTCCTAATAATTCATTATTATTAACAAGTTGATCGATATGTTTATTAACGAAAAGAATTTCATAAGTTTGCATATCGGTCACATAAACCGCAGCTTCCAAGCCCTCCAATATGGTTATAAATCTTTCATGGGCTGTTTTTAAGGCTTGTTCTGATTGTTGACGTTCAGCAACTTCTTTTTGTAACTGCTGATTTTGCACAGATAATTGTTGCTGTAGCTGGCGTAAACTGAGGTGAACATTGACACGCGCTAAGACTTCTTCAAGCTGAAGCGGTTTAGTAATGTAATCAGCCGCACCTAGCTTAAAGCCTTTGACTTTATCATCAAGATGAGTTAATGCCGTCATAAAAATAATGGGAATATCTTGCGTGTCTGCTTGTGACTTCAAATGCTGACAAACCTTAAAACCATCCATATTCTGCATCATCACATCCAACAATATCATATCTGGGTGTGCCAACGTCGCGATTTCAATACCCTTTTGACCATTTTCAGCAACAAGTACATTAAATCCCGCTGTATTTAAAAAAGCCAATAATAGCTTTAGATTATCATGTTTATCATCAACTACTAAGAGCGTATTTTGGTGCGAATAAGTCGTATCCATATCAGTTATCAGTTATCAGTTATCAGTTATCAGTTATCAGTTATC
Organism: Candidatus Parabeggiatoa communis; assembly: GCA_035871815.2. Taxonomy (GTDB): domain Bacteria; phylum Pseudomonadota; class Gammaproteobacteria; order Beggiatoales; family Beggiatoaceae; genus Parabeggiatoa; species Parabeggiatoa communis. Next base: position 90 of record JAYQWI020000408.1, on the reverse strand, counting down.
ACTCATCAGTTGATTTAATAATTTATATTCAAACAATATATTCTTCTATATATATAATACAACTTTTTCCCCATTTTTTTATAGAATCCC
>JAYQWI020000407.1:0-4610 GCA_035871815.2 Candidatus Parabeggiatoa communis | reverse complement strand
GCAGGTTCGCCCCTACAATATTCTCAAATGGGGGCAAACGCAAGCCCCATAATATTTGATCTGGCGTCGGTTTGATACGAAAAATCCACAATGTTCTTAGGGGCGAACCTGCGTGTTCGCCCTTTTAAATATGGTGCCCCCAAAATCCGTTATAATCAGGAAATAGTTTTTCAATAGTAGATACCTTTTTTAGCCTGTGTGTGGGTTGGACTGATGAAAAAAGTCAATGAGAAATGAGAATTAAATGATTACCTTTGTTTAAATTCGCTTACTCCTTTAACCTACGAGCTATGTTTGTTGGATTGGAACCTTAAAAAAGACATTCCCAACGAGGACGTTGGGAACGAAACAATTGGAAATTTATTAAGTAGAATGTAGAGTGGACAAAATACACTCTACCCCTCCTTATCAAAGTTATATTGATGGATAGATAAAATCTAAAGCTTTGAACTCCCCATCCATCCGATACAACAAAACTCTATGGTGTATTAGGCTAATTTTATCAGCTCGTAGGTTGGACTAACGAAGGAAGTCCAACAAAACCCGAAAATAAAGTGAGTTTTTAGCTTTTTTTTGGACATCGCAAGCTCATACACCTTACACGTCAGGAAAAATCGGATTTTTAATGACTTTGAATGTAATTGTCTTCATGTCATCTTTAAAAACTAAATCATCATTCACATTATAGTATTGCTTAATGCTTTTAATGGCTTTCTCTTTACTCTCAAATGAGAGTGCCCAAAATTCACTAGATACCTCATCCCCGTTTTTTCCTAAAAACATTTCAGTTTCCATATTAGGAGCAACATTAATGATTGTTTTAACGATCCACTTATCATATTTACGTTCTGTTAAAGAATAGTCTTCTGGTTTTTTTTCCATTCTGTAAACTGACAGATTCAGATCTTTATTCTTAATAATTTTAGCAATACATTCTTCTTGTTTTTTTTCATCTGATTTACAACCAAAATAAACTCCTTTAATACTCTCAGGATTTACTTGAAATAGATGTATAACATTTTCTTGCTTTTCTAATTCCCCAAATATATCTATAACAATCTGCCTACTTTGGTCCGAATCTGTCAAGCCTGAAAGAATTATTTCATAACGATTGTTATCAGATGATTGCTCATAAGGCTTATAACCAATAGCATTATTTTTAATTTCTTGGTTATAATCACAAATAATTTTTTCTATTTCGTCTTTATAATTACAAATAATTTTATTTGCAGCGGTTAAATGAAAAACAGACCGCATTTCTTGTTCATAACACCAATCAATAGATTTAGTGAGTAATACAGAGCGGTTAAATTTTGCAAAAGGAGTTTCATATTCTCTATCTCCAGGTATTGCCTCTTCCTTTGTATCCAATTTAGGAAGTCTCCTGCAATATGAAACAAGCTGCGGATAAGGATGTATCAATCCGGTAGGATCAATATCATTTTCAGAATCAGGACCAAATAAAATATCTTTTTTAAATTGAATTACCATACCTCTATGTTCAGCAGCATAGTGTGACCACATTATAGGGTTGATATACTCCATTGAAAAAGCGACAATTCCCGGTATGAATTCCATTTCTCTTGATATATCATTAGCTATATACTCAGGGTCATAATCATATTTACCGAGTTGACAAATCTTCTCAATTTGTTTTTTGGTAAATGTTCCTTCAAATGGATCATTTAACTTACTTAAAGGAGTTGCTCTCAACATTGGTTCTTCAAAGAACTCTGGTCTAATATCCATATACTTATATATAAATTTAGTCATACTTATAAAAAACTAATTAGTAATTGAGGTCAGAGTAAAATTAATTTGCCTATTAATTAATAGCATAATTTAGAAATTATACCAGAATTTATACAAGAATTTTGATTCGCCCCCAAATCCGTTATAACGAGAAAAAATTGGCTTGTGAGGTTTGAAATTCGTCATAGCCATTCCACAAATCACAAATCAAAAAAAAATGACTATATCTTCTACAATTTTTATGCCAATTTGTTTATGTTATTTGTTTGCCAAACACTTAATTTGGGGCACAAAACATATCTTGTCTGCATAACTGATAACAGTCAGTCATTGTATGACTTTTCGTTTGAGGCTTGAACGTGGCAAAAAAACATCACAGTTCCCTTTAGCCAAAAATAGAAAAAATATATTATCACATTTTCAAATTAAAAGAACAAGAGGCCTAGACCGATAACCAGGGCCTCGTCAAAGTCCTATCAATTCCAAGGCACGATGAGGTTTAGCCGCTATGTCACGCAATGCTGAGGCAATATTGGCAGCGTTTTTGACAAGACGTAGTGTTCCTATGGCAAAATGACGTAAGCAAGCCATGATTTGGGGTCCAGAGCCAGTTCTAACCTGAGAGTGATCTTCATCAAAAGTCACATCCCGAACATAATGAGAACGGTTTTCAATAGTCCAATGACCCCGATTCCGTTTTAACAAATATTCAGGACTTGCCTGAATAGGTTAAAATAAGTTATTCCATAAACGGTTTCTTCACGTTCTGTTTTATTTTTACAATCAAAAACATGACGTTGTATACAACAAACTTGTCCAACATAAGGAAATTCCACATAATGATTGAGGTTCGTACTTGTCCAAATACGACGCGTTTCGGCTCAAACATGTCCTTTATCTATAGTTTCATAGTCAGGAGGAGTCTTATCCGCCTTTCGTTGTTCAATATCGGCCTTCAAGGTTGGTTGATTGCCTTTGACCGTCAAAAAATAATGTTATTTTTTATCTTCAACCAAGTATTTTGCGGTCTTTTTTTGTGTGTGCAGTGCATCAAAAGTGACGATACAATTACTAATCTCTAAAGGCTCTAATAAAGTTTGAACCGAAGGTATCTCATTGCTTTTACAGGACACGGTTACTTGCCCAATTGTGATACCGATCCCATGTAAAACAGCACTAAGTAAATGAGTTTTATGGTTTTCACTATCACGCGCTCCTTTGAGGGTTTTACCATCTACAGCTATGGCATCTGCGTCATCGCTTTGCTCTAAACTCAGCCGTCTTATCCAAGCATTAAGAATTTGTTCAAAGGCTTCAGTGTTCGACGACTGTAACACACGCCTTATTGTTGGTTCGCTAGGAGCTATATAACATTGTTTGTCCTTATGAAAATAACATCCTAACCGTTTGATCCTATTTTGGTTACAGCGATTAGCCCATTCACCCATCGCAACTGGTACAGCCGCTTAACATGGCACAAATCGCTGTTGCTAATATAGAAACAATAGAATGACGCTTGCCTCGCGCCTTACGAACATCAGGTCATTTTTTGAGTTGATTTTTTAATTCTTGAGCATGGGAAGTTGTGATTTTCATAGCAAATATCAGGTTATTATTTGAAGTTTTTTATTTTTACCAAAAAAACTTTACATTTCAAGTTATTAAGTCTGACTTTGACGAGGCCCTGACCGATAACAGAAATCTAATCTAATAGCGTTTTCCAAAAATAAGAGCATTGTGAATTTAACGATTTGTTTTTATGATAAAAAAATCATTGACGAGCCAGTTAGGCACTGGGGTCGTTGAGTGGGATTGCTTGAATCTCAAGGGCTGTAGCTAAGGATTGCCCCTACAAAAAAACGGGTATGTAGGGGCAATCCCTTGTGGTTGCCCCGATATGTCGAGATCATTAAAAATAAATTATAAAGGTTGCTCTAAAGAGTATCACTTTTGCATTAAACGTGATTTTAAGCAATCCCATTCAATGACCCCAGTGCCGCCAGTTAAAAAAAAAAGAAGAATTATCGTTATTAAATTACTCATTATCAATTATTAATTATCAATTACGTTAATCAATTTCAAATGGCTGCTATTTGTCTTAGCATAAGAAGCCTGAAGTTATGAAGGCATGACGGCCGAGGAAATCTATCCCACTCTTTGCTGAGAATAATAGCGATGAGCGATGGATAGGCCTGTGAAAATGAGGCTTGCTGGGCAAAGTGATGGAAAAGGGAGTGAGTTTTCTGATCAGCCTCATGATTCTGGGGATAAACCGGGGCTGTCGTGCAATGAGCAGGGGGATAATCAAAAGGCCCCAAGTCAAGGGCGGGCCTTGGGCGAAGGGAAGCTGACTTCGTCTCGCGATAGCGAAACAAAGCTACCTAATACGTTACATAAGCTACACTCGTTAGGTATTCATACTCATTTTTTCAAGTGATGTTGAAGAAGAAATGAAAAAAGCCTGTTTTATATCTCAAAAAAGTTCTTATCATGTATTTCAGCCATTTCTTTTTTGACTGGTATCAATTGATTAATGGCATTTAATTCTTCATTATCTTGTTTAATCACGACAACACGAGACAAAGACATGAGTTCATCCTTATTGAGTTGAGTGGTTAATTGTTCGATAATCAGTTTTAAGGCTTGTTGTTTATTGGCATCTATCCACTGAGCACAGACCAAAACATCCCATTTACCTGGCGAGCCATCCCTTCGAGTATAAAGCAAAAAGCCTAAATTCACCCTGAAGACGGGCAAGGTACTTTTCAATTGATACCATTTTTTGAATTAATTTATTCATAAGACTTTCATCAAGTCTATGGACTCTGATGAGGTAATTTATTTTTAGCAATTTCAAT
>JAYQWI020000406.1:0-6627 GCA_035871815.2 Candidatus Parabeggiatoa communis | reverse complement strand
AGAAGCAACCAGGGGCAACTTTGTCCTAAAAGACCTGTTTATTTGTGCTTCAGTACTTATATGTAGAGACGCGATGCCTCGCGTCTCTCGTTTATAGCTATTATAACTATTATTATAGAGACGCGATAAAACTAAGAGACGCGAGGCATCGCGTCTCTACAATAGCAATAACCGCACTGGGGTTTATAGCGTCTCTATATTATTATTATAGAGACGCGATAAAACAAGAGACGCGAGGCATCGCGTCTCTACAATAGCAATAACCGCACTGGGGTAGTTAGAATGGGATTAGTTCAATGGCGTTCATAAGTTCAGAAGTTAAAAATGGCTAACAAATTCAATGGACAATAAAAAAGCTGCAGAGCAAAATTTTAGACAACGTCTCTACTCGTCTTGTCAATCGCCTAAGGCTTTATCATCTAATATCAGTCAAATCAACATTCTATCCATTGCAGCACCGCCCCCTTATAAATTTTTATGACTTTAGACTGACTCAATATCAAAGATATCAAAGTGTTATGAAGTGATGTGATAATTGTTCATTGATATGTGGCCTTAAACTGACTAAATATCAATAATATCAAAGTATTGTGAACCGATGTGATAATTGATAATTGAACAGTGATATAGCATTTCATTACCCCAGCAAGATGTCATCCCTTCAACGCAGTAGTACTATAGCAATTTGCTTAAAAACCAAGCCACATAAACTGATTCCTTAACTTGCTCTTTTCAAGATTGCCAAGGAGATCGTAAGCCGTGCTGTTGGCGTAATCCATGCTTCATGGTTTGGGCGTATCAAGATTGTGTATGCTGCCTCTCTAAAAACCAGTACTTTGCTAAAGCTATCGCCTAAAGGTAAGACTATGAAATCCTTTCCCTTCCTGTTTTTGCTGATAACGACTTCCCTTCATGCCGAAGTTATCTTTGATGGCACACTCGGCTCTTCTATTAACTTACCCGGCCCAGATTATCAAATTGAGAGCCAACATGGGCAACAACATGGAGGCAATTTATTCCACAGTTTTCATGAGTTTAATCTCCAAAACCCTGAAAGTGCTACCTTTTCTGGCCCCAACAGTGTTAACAATATCATCAGCCGTGTCACTGGCGGCAATCCTTCCCAAATTGACGGGCTACTGCGTTCAACCATTCCCAATGCTGATCTCTATTTTATTAATCCATCAGGGCTATTTTTTGGGCCCAATGCAAAACTGGATGTACAAGGCTCTTTTCATGCCAGCACTGCCGACTATCTTCGTTTGGGAAAGGCAGGACGTTTTGATGCCAGCCAGCCCCAGAATAGTTTATTAACCGTTGCCCCGGTTGAAGCCTTTGGCTTTCTGGACAACACAGTGGCCCCCATTTCGCTTGAAGGGCAGGGCGAAATCAGTGAAATGGATTGGGATGGCAAGCCAACAGGGCTAAGCGTACCCAGTGGAAAAAGCTTGTCATTGATAGGTGGCGATATCAATATCATGAAGGGGAGTTATTTGCGAGAGCAAGACAGCACTTCGATTACCCGATTAGGCAATCTGAATGCGCCGCGTGGCAGAATAAACCTAGCCAGCGTTGCCTCAAAAGGTGAAGTCATACCCACTGCATTAGATTTAGAACTATTAGGTTTTAAAGACTTTAGCGATATCACCCTGTCTGACAAATCAGTCGTCGATGTGAGCGGAAAAGGTGGCGGTAGCGTATTTATTCGTGCCGATAAATTGACAGTCAATGAGAGTTGGATTCAAGCGCTTAGGTTAGAAACTCAGAATGACAGTCAATTGCTGAGTTATCAACCGACTGAGGATAATGAGAAAAATAAAGTCAGTATCGATGTCAAAGTCAGGCAACTCTCCTTAAAGAACAATAGCCGGATCAGAGGTGATTCATACAGTAGTGAAAATGCGGGCGAGATTTCAATTCAAGCCAGTACGATTGATTTTAAAAACGGAAGCTGGATTAATAATAAGGCTTATGCAATAGGCCATGCTGGCAATATTTTCCTTAAAGCGAACGATATAGTGATAGAAGAAGGCGGGGTTGTCAGTCTTACCCATGGTGAGGGTAATGCGGGTAGCATTCATATCCACGCGACAGGAACGCTTATAGTCGCCGGGGCTGATGTTGAAAAAGGCTGGTCTAGTCAAATTGCTTCGATCTCAGATCCTTCTGAGGCAGATATTATAGGCGGTGCTGGACAAGACATCTTACTCGAAGCGGGAGAACTGATTTTAAAAGCAGGTGGCCAAATCAGTAGCAGCAGTATTGCATCGGAAGGCAGACAAAGCGAACACGCTGGCAATATCACGATTCGCGTAACAGGTGCCGTTAAACTCTCAGGTGTCAATCCCTACGGCGAAAATGAAAATGGATTAGGTTCTGGGATTTATGTGCCTTCTAAAGGCACAGACGCTGGCAAGGCAGGCACGCTTTCCTTAACCGCTGGTTCCTTGTCTATCACTGACGGTGCCGTAATCAGTGCGAGTACATCTGGTAACGCACAGGGCGGGCAGATTGAGATACAGATTAAAGGCCCCGTTTCTATCTCAGGCAACTCAGCCCATATCGCGTTGAAGGAAGCCAAAGCCAGCCAGAAAGAATTTCAAGCTGGATTTCTTGATTACCAAGGTGATCGCGTTTCCATCAGTGGTATTTATGGCCATTCCTCAAGCAGTGCCGATCAGGCCGGTGAAGCCGGCACAATTACCTTATCCGCTCAACAAATCAACTTGACTGAGGGGAGCGTTATCAATACCGCAACTGAAAATGCTGGAGGAGGGCATATCGGCCTCACCACACACAATCGATTGTATTTGCAAGACAGTGAAATCAGCACCAGTGTACAAGGGGGAACTGAAAATGGGGGGAATATTGCTATTGACAATCCCCTGTTTGTGATATTAGACAACAGTCTCATTAAAGCCCAAGCGGATGCGGGTAGAGGAGGCGATATTGACATTCAATCGCAACACTTTGTGCGTTCAAATGAGAGTATCGTGAATGCCTCTTCAAAAGTGGGGGTAGATGGAGAAGTCGTGATTAGTTCGCCAGAAATTGATATTAGTCAGGCGCTGAATGTTTTGCCAAAAACGCTCGTAGACACTCATCTTAAGCGTTGCAATACACAAGAGATTGAACAGCCCAGCACGTTTGTGATTATCCCTGCTTATCGGGTGCCACCGTTTGTAAAGTAGAGACGCGATGCCTCGCGTCTCTTTTACACCTAACCCGAAAATGAAATCCATCGTAGAGACGCGATGCCTCGCGTCTCTTTTACACCTAACCCGAAAATGAAATCCATCGTAGAGACGCAAAACAGAGACGCGAAACAGAGACGCGAAGCATCGCGTCTCTACAAACGACACCTTACCGAAAAATGAAATCCTCTATTCTCATTGCTTTTTGGCTGTTGAGTATTCCCCTTTATGCTGAAGTGATACTTGATGGCACCTTAGGCCCTTCTATTGAATTACCTGGCCCTGATTATCAAATCGGATCAGAATTAGGTCAACAACATGGGGGTAACTTGTTCCAGAGTTTTCGTGATTTTAATCTCCAAAACTATGAAAGTGCTACCTTTTCTGGCCCTAACAGTGTTAATAACATTATCAGCCGTGTCACTGGTGGCAAGCCTTCCCAAATTGACGGCCTACTTCGCTCAACCATCCCTAACGCTGATCTGTATTTCCTGAATCCGTATGGCATTCTGTTTGGGCCAGATGCGATGCTGGATGTGCAAGGTTCTTTTCACGCCACGACAGCCGACTATCTTCGTTTGCAAGATGGTGGACAATTCAACGCGCTGAATCCTCAAGACAGTTTATTGACTGTCGCGCCCATTGAAGCTTTTGGCTTTTTAACGCATACCCCAGCCCCGATTACCCTTGAAGAGAGTACCTTGTTTGTTTCTGAAGGCAAAACCTTGTCACTGATCGGGGGTGATTTAAACATCAAGGCTGATCACTATCCTGCCAATCTTTTTCAATTTGAACAATTGCCACAACTGTTTGCAGAATCAGGCAGAATTAATCTCATCAGTAGCGCCTCAGGCGGTGAAGTTATCCTCAGCGAATCGGGCATCAAGCTCAGTTCTGAAATGCAAGGTGGGCAAATCAGGACTCACAATGCTGCGATCAGTGTGGATGGGGAAGGCGGAGGCGATATTTTTATCCGGGGGGAACGTTTTGAATTAATCGACACGATAATCGGTAGCAATACATTCGGTGATCAAAACGGCGGAATAATAGACCTTTCTGGAGAAACACTTGAATTGCAAGGGACTGATAATTTCTCAATCATTTATGCTCAGACTTTTGGAATGGGGCGAGGTAACAATATCAACCTACAACTTAATCAGTTAAATTTAGGAGACAAGGCACAAATTGCAAATATCACCCATGGGCCTGGAAAAGGCGGGGATACTCAGATTACCGTTACTGATACTGTGAACATTTCAGGGCAATTCAGACCCGAACTGGAATCCAGTAATGGTGTTTTCAATTTATCAGAAAGTATGGGTGATGCGGGAAACATTGATATAGCAGCGCGTAAAATCACGTTAGATCAAGGTGGATTGATTGCGAATGGTACAATAGGTACTGGAAAAGGGGGTCACATTAATATACAAGCTGACCACATCATGCTGAACAACGGCGGGCAAATTTTTAATCGTACCCTGGGCATTGGAAATGCCGGAACCATAACAGTCAAAGTCACTGATACCCTAACCGCTGTTGGAGAACAACAGGGTAATGAAAGTGGTGTTATTGGTCAAGCAGGAGATGGCAACATGAGTCATACTGGCAATGCGGCACAAATTAACATAGAAGCTCGCCAAATAAATCTTATTAAAGGAGGACAAATTAACAGTGATACCTTTGGAACAGGCAATGGTGGTAGCATTCAGATCAAAGTGACTGATACCTTGAGCATTGCTAAGCAAGCGCAATCAGGTTCCCCTGCCAGTATTTCTGCTAGTGCGTTAGGCTTAGAACACAATGCGGGTAACGCAGGGCATATTGAGATAGAAGCCGGCAAAATCCTTTTGCTTGATGGCGGCGCAATTTATAATGCGACAATTGGGGCAGGGGATAGCGGTGCTATCCTTATCGAAGTCAGGGATCAAGTGATAGTAAAAGGCAGCTTTGATAAACCTTGGGAGGCAGGGAATTTGCCCGTTCTAAAATGGTTGCCCAGTGGTATTTTTGCGGCAAGTGCGGGCTTCACAGAAAACACGGGCCAAGCGGGAAAAATTATTCTGAAAGCGCGTCAATTAGAACTGATAGACGGCGGTCAAATTAACAATGACACCTTCGGCAGTGGAAACGGCGGTAGCATTGAAATCATAGTGACAGAGGCTTTGATAGTCAAAGGCGAACATACAAGGGAGAACCAGACTTATCCCAGTGGTATTAGAAGCAATTCAAATAATCAACTGCCCTACGCAGGGCAAGCAGGTAACCTTTTAATTTCAGCCAAAATCCTCAAGTTATTCAAAGACTCTGAAATTTCCAGTGGGGCGTTCAATGCGGCTGGTGGCAACATCACCATCACGACACCCAACTTATTGTATTTGCAAGAAGCTCAAATCCTGACCAGCGTCACAGGCGGTACTAGCGATGGTGGCAATATCACCCTTTCCCAACCGCTATTGATTATTTTAGATAAAGGGTACATTACCGCTCAAGCCGATGAAGGTAGAGGGGGGAATATTCGTATAACGTCAGATGAATTGATTAAATCTTCAGACAGTCTAATCAGTGCTTCTTCAAGGCTAGGCATAGATGGAGAAGTCGAGATTAATTCTCCTGAAATCAATATGGACGAATTGATGGTGATTTTACCCGGCGGTTTTATTGAAGATGCGACATTAAAGCGTTGTGATAGACAAGAGATTGAAAATCCAAGTACTTTTAAAATTGTACCGACTTATAAATTGCCCCCTTTCATCAAATGAGAAAGATTAAGACACTGATTAAAAATCAGCGTGGTGTCATGACAATCAGCCTCAATGAGCGTTCTATCAAAAAAATCAACGTCATCACTGTCTTTTCGATTATTTTTTTTGCACATCGTGAATTAAATTTTGCTGATTGTAACGAATTTTGGGAACACCGAATGGGGCTTTGAACGTCGCAAGAAAGGGCGAACACGTAAGGGATGCCCCAACCTATACGCTCAACGGGGGGCGAACGACAAGGGCGAACACGCCATTTTGAAATTATTTTTATGAAAACCGATATATGTGGGAATCGAGCAAATAGGTGTAGAATATTTCCAGTGCAAGCAAAGGGATCTAGTGCTCAACTGGGTGTTCTGCAAATAGAGCCCCATTTTGCTCTGTGTGCAAAAAAAATCCTAAGTGTCTGATAAAAAATAAGTTTAATATTTTTTCATTCCAAACCTATCAAATTTGAAGTTCGGTATTATGAATTTGTCAAAGCTATTTTTGGGTACTGCGGTTGTTATAGCGTTTCCCGATTGAATAAAGTATAGTTATATTAAGAAAATTGAGCCGCAAAATAAATTTGGAACGAAAATCAATCCGGCCGCAAAATAAATTTTGCACTCCAATCAGGCTGCAAAATAAATTTTTCACTCAAATGAAGTACAAATTTGATTGTCGTTGCA